>NZ_CALRZC010000113.1:0-24649 GCF_943372545.1 Variovorax sp. YR752
GATCGCCGAGCCGCCGTAGCTCATCAGCGGCAGCGTCAGGCCCTTGGTCGGCAGCACGCCGAGGTTGACGCCCATGTTGATGAAGGCCTGGCCGCCGAACCAGATGCCGACGCCCTGTGCGTACAGCCCCGCGAACACGCGGTCCAGCGCGATCGACTGGCGGCCGATGTGGAAGATGCGCCGCGTCAGCCAGAAGAACGCGACGATCACCGCGGCCACGCCGACGAAGCCGAGTTCCTCGCCGATCACCGCGAGCAGGAAGTCGGTGTGCGCCTCGGGCAGGTAGTGCAGCTTCTCGACGCTGCTGCCCAGGCCCTGACCGAAGAACTCGCCGCGGCCGAAGGCGATCAGCGAATGCGTCAGCTGGTAGGCCTTGCCGAGTGCGTACTCCGGGTCCCAGGGGCGCAGGTAGGCAAAGATGCGCTCACGCTTCTCCGGGCTCGACGCGATCACCAGCACGAAGGAGCCGACCAGCACCGCGCCGCTGAGCAGGAACATGCGCCCGTTGACGCCGCCGAGGAACAGGATGCCCATCGAGATGATGGCCACCACCATGAAGGCGCCCATGTCGGGCTCGCGCAGCAGCAGGAAGCCGGTGAAGCCCAGCGCCACCGCCATCGGCCAGACGGCGCGCACGAAATTTTCCTTCACGTCCATCTTGCGCGTCATGTAGCTGGCGGCGTACATCGCCATCGCCACCTTGGCCAGTTCGCTGGGCTGGAAGTTGATGACGCCCAGCGGGATCCAGCGCCGCGAGTTGTTGACCACCTTGCCGATGAAGGGCAGCAGCACCAGCACGAGCAGCACCAGCGCGGCGACGAACACCCACGGCGCCGCCTTCTCCCACACCGCCACCGGAATCTGTACCACCACCACCGCGGCCAGCACCGCGATGCAGATCTGGATCGCATGGCGCGTGAGGAAATGCGAGTTCGCGTAGCGCGCGAACTTCGGGCTGTCGGGCAGCGCCACCGAGGCGCTGTAGACCATCACCAGGCCGAGCGCGAGCAGGCCGACGATCACCCACACCAGCGCCTGGTCGAAGCCGAGCAGGCGCGGCGGCTGGCCGCTGCCGACGTTGATCCAGTCGCGCACCGGCACCGATCGGCCGTCGTCCTTCTTCTTGCGCCCTGCCAGCCAGCCGGCAATGCGCTCGCGCCAGCCTTGCCACGGTGAACGGGCCAGGGTCGTGCTCATGTGGACAGCTCCCCCTGGTCGGCCGCCAGCGACTGCACCGTGGCGACGAACACCTCGGCGCGGTGCGCGTAGTTGCGGAACATGTCCAGGCTGGCGCAGGCAGGGCTGAGCAGCACGGCATCCCCCGCATGGGCGCGCTGGAAGCACCAGCGCACGGCGTCTTCCAGCGTGTCGTGGCGCTGCAGCGGCAGCGCGAGGCCGGCGAGCGCCTCTTCGATGCGCGGCGCGTCGCGGCCGATGGTGGCGACGGCGCGCACATGGCGTTCCACCGGCGCGCGCAGCGGCACGAAGTCCTGCCCCTTGCCGTCGCCACCGAGGATGATCACCAGCTTCGCCGGCGCCTTGTCGGCACCCAGGCCGTCGAGCGCGGCGACGGTGGCACCGACGTTGGTGCCCTTGCTGTCGTCGAAGGCGTCGATGCCGCCGACCGTGGCCACGAAGGCCACACGGTGCGGCTCACCCTCGTATTCGCGCAGGCCGTGCAGCATCGGCGCCAGCGGGCAGCCGATCGCCGTGGCCAGCGCCAGCGCGGCCAGCGCGTTGGCGGCGTTGTGGCGACCGCGCACACGCAGCGCATCGGCAGGCATCAGGCGCTGGATGTGCAACTCCTCCTCGGCCTCGCCCTTGCTGCGCTTGATCGTCTCGTCGGCCTCCATCGCGCGCACCAGCCAGGCCATGCCGTTCTCGCTGCGGATGCCGAAGTCGCCGGGGCGCGCCGGCTCGCCGAGACCGAAGCGCAGCACGTGTCGCTCGATCGGCCTGGCGCCACGGCCCTTCTGCGGGATCGGTTCGGGCACCAGCTTCGCGACCGCCGGATCGTCGCGGTTGATCACCATCACAGCGCTCTTGCCGAACACACGCGCCTTGGCGGCAACGTAGGCAGCCATGGAGCCATGCCAGTCGAGGTGGTCCTCGGTGATGTTGAGCACGGTGGCGGCGTCCGGCTCGAAGCCCTTGGCCTCGTCGAGCTGGAAGCTGGAGAGTTCGAGGACCCACACCTCGGGCAACGGCTGCGGTTCTTCCTCGCGCGCCGCGGCGGCCAGCGCGTCGGCCAGCGTCTGCAGCATGGTCGGCCCGATGTTGCCGGCCATGGCCACGCGGCGCCCGGCGCGCTCGACCAGCAGCGCGGTCATCGCCGTCGTCGTCGTCTTGCCGTTGGTACCGGTGATGGCGAGCAGCTTCGGCGCATAGCCCTGCGCCTCCTTCAGGTCGGCCAGCGCACGGGCGAACAGTTCCAGTTCGCCCTGCATCAGCACACCAGTCTCGGCTGCGCGCGCCAGCGGGCCGGCGATGCGCGCGTCGGTGGGCGCGAGGCCAGGGCTCTTGAGGACCAGCCTGACGCCGGCGAAAGCCTCGTCGGTCAGTTCGCCGCGCAGGCGCTGCACCTGCGGCAGTTGTTCGGCGAGCACGGCGTCGTTGGGCACAGCGTCGCGCGAGTCCCACACACGAACGCGCGCACCGTGGCGCACGCACCAGCGCACCATCGCGAGGCCCGATTCGCCGAGGCCGAGCACGATCACGTCGATGTCGTTCAAGTGATTCATCAGCGCAGCTTCAGGCTCGCCAGGCCGATCAGGCACAGCAGCATGGTGATGATCCAGAAGCGCACGACGACCTGCGTCTCCTTCCACCCCGACTTCTCGAAGTGGTGGTGCAGCGGCGCCATCTTCAGGATGCGCCGGCCGGTGCCGTACTTCTTCTTCGTGTACTTGAACCAGGCGACCTGCGCCATCACCGACAGCGCTTCCATCACGAACACGCCGCCCATGATCCCGAGCACGATCTCCTGCCGGGTGATGACGGCGATGGTGCCGAGCGCGCCGCCGAGCGAGAGCGCGCCGACGTCGCCCATGAACACCTGTGCGGGGTAGGTGTTGAACCACAGGAACGCCAGGCCCGCGCCGGCCATCGCGGCGCAGAAGATCAGCAGCTCGCCGGTGCCGGGGATGTACGGGAACAGCAGGTACTTGCTCCACACCGCGTTGCCGGTGACGTAGGCGAACACGCCCAGCGCCGAGCCGACCATCACCACCGGCATGATGGCCAGGCCGTCGAGGCCGTCGGTCAGGTTCACCGCGTTGCTCGCGCCGACGATGACGAAATAGGTCAGCGCGATGAAGCCGAACACGCCCAGCGGGTAGCTGATGGTCTTGAAGAAGGGCACGATCAGGTCGGCCTTGGGCGGCAGGTCATTGGAGAACCCGCTCTGCACCCAGCGCAGGAACAGCTCGAGCACGCGCAGGTTGGAGGTCTCGGAGACGCTGAAGGCGAGGTAGAGCGCCGCGATCAGGCCGATCACCGACTGCCAGAAGTACTTCTCGCCCGAGCGCATGCCTTCCGGGTTCTTCTGCACCACCTTGCGCCAGTCGTCGACCCAGCCGATCGCGCCGAAGCCCAGCGTCACCAGCAGCACGATCCAGACGAAGCGGTTG
The DNA here is from genome assembly GCF_943372545.1 of Variovorax sp. YR752. Classification (NCBI taxonomy): domain Bacteria; kingdom Pseudomonadati; phylum Pseudomonadota; class Betaproteobacteria; order Burkholderiales; family Comamonadaceae; genus Variovorax; species Variovorax sp. YR752. The sequence continues at coordinate 3,630 of NZ_CALRZC010000113.1, forward strand.
CTCCAGTCGAACCACAGCAGCGTCGACACCGCGATGCCGATCAGGATCAGCACCCCGCCCATGGTCGGCGTGCCGCTCTTGGCCAGGTGCTCCTGCACGCCGTACTCGCGGATCGGCTGGCCGATCTTCAACTCGGTCAGGCGGCGGATCACCCACGGGCCGAAGGCCAGGCCGATGAGCAGCGCGGTCATCGCCGCCATCACCGCGCGGAAGGTGAGGTACTGGAAGACGCGGAAGAAGCCGAACTCCGGCGACAGCGTCTGCAACCACTGGGCGAGGCTAAGCAGCATGCGTGCCCCCTTCCATCAGGGCGGCGACGACACGCTCCATCTTCATGAAGCGCGAGCCCTTGACGACGATGGATGCAGCGGCCGGCGCCTCGGCCAGCGCCGCGATCAGCGCCGGTGCGTCGGCGAAGTGGCGTGCGCCGCTGCAGGCCTGCGCGGCATGCCGCATCAGTTCGCCGGCCACCCACACCTGCTCGATGCCACGCTGCTTCGCATAGGCACCGACCTCGGCGTGGAAGGCCGGCCCCTGGTCGCCCACCTCGCCCATGTCTCCGAGCAGCAACCAGCGCGGGCCAGGCAGCCCGGCGAGCACGTCGATCGCCGCGCGCACCGAATCCGGGTTGGCGTTGTAGCTGTCGTCGACCAGCGTGACGCGCTGCCCGCCGCGGACGATGGCCTTGAGCTGCGAGCGGCCCTTGACCGGCTCGAAGGCCTGCAGGCCGCGCACCGCCGCATCGAGCGGGCAGCCGGCCGCCAGTGCGCAGGCGGTGGCGGCCAGGGCGTTGCGCACGTTGTGCGTGCCGGCGACGCGCAGCTCGACCAGGGCGCTGCCGGCCGGCGTGTCGAGCGAGAGCGTCCAGTGGTCCACCGACCACACGGCACGGCCGGTGACCTCGGCCTCACCCTCGCTGGCAAAGCGCATCAGGCGGCGCGCGCCGGCGAGTTCGCGCCACAGCGGCGCATGTTCATCGTCGGCCGGGAACACCGCCGTGCCGTCGGCCGGCAGCGCGGCGATCACGCAACCGTTCTCGCGCGCCACCGCCTCGACGCTGGCCATGAACTCCTGGTGCTCGCGCTGCGCGTTGTTGACCAGCGCAACGGTGGGCGCGGCGATGGCGGCGAGCTGGGTGATCTCGCCGGGATGGTTCATGCCCAGTTCGACCACCGCGGCGCGGTGCCACTGCTCATCGTTCTGGCGCAGGCGCAGCAGCGTCAGCGGCACGCCGATGTGGTTGTTCAGGTTGCCTTCGGTCGCCAGCGCCGCGTCGCCCTGCCACGCACGCAGGATGCTCGCGATCATCTGCGTCACCGTGGTCTTGCCATTGCTGCCGGTCACCGCGATCAGCGGCAGCGTGTGGCGCGCGCGCCAGCCGCCGGCGAGCTGCAGCAGCGCAGCGCCGCTGTCGGCCACTTCCAGGCCGGGCAGGTCAAGCGCTTCCAGGCCGCGCTCGGCGATGGCCGCCACCGCGCCACCGGCCCTGGCCTGGGCGAGGAAGTCGTTGGCGTCGAAGCGCTCGCCGCGCAGCGCGACGAACAGGTCACCATGGCGCAGGCTGCGCGTGTCGGTGTGCACACGATCGACCGTGATGGCCGGGTCGCCGATCAGCCGCGCTTCGGGCAGCAGCGAGTACAACCTCGCCAGGGTCGTCATGCTCATGACAGCCCCTCGCCCGCCGCGTACGTCGGTCGATCCCCCGAGGGGATGCGGGCCGGCTCGGGAGCGGCCCAGCGCTCGGCCCGCCTCGTCTTCGGCGTGGTCATGCTCATGCTCTCGCCTCCAGGGCGAAACGCGCCTCGGCGATGTCGGAGAACGGCTGCTTCACGCCGGCGATCTCCTGGTAGTCCTCGTGGCCCTTGCCGGCCAGCAGGATCACGTCGTTCGGCCCGGCCTCGCGCACCGCGGTGGCGATCGCCTTGCGCCTGTCCTCGATCACCTTGACACGCTCCTGGCTGCCCGCCAGCCCGGCAACGATCTGCAGCAGGATGAAGGCCGGCGCCTCGTGGCGCGGGTTGTCGCTGGTCAGCACGACGCAGTCGGCCAGGCGCTGCGCGATCGCACCCATCAGCGGGCGCTTGGCGGTGTCGCGGTTGCCGCCACAGCCGAACACCGCCCACAGCCGGCCGCCGCGCTGCTCGGCGAACGGGCGCAGCGCCTGAAGAGCCTTCTCCAGGGCGTCGGGCGAATGGGCGTAGTCGACCACCACCTCCGGCCCCGGACGTGAGGCCTCGACACGCTGCATGCGGCCCGGCACCGGCGTCAGCACCGCGCAGGCCGCGGCGGCGTCGCGCAGCGGCACACCCAGCGCACGCAGCCCGCCGAGCACGGCCAGCAGGTTGGAGACGTTGTACTCGCCGATCAGCGTGCTGCGCACGGCCGCGTGTTCGGCGCCTTCGTGCACTTCGAAAGCGAGGCCACCATCGCGGTACGCGATCGCCTGGGCGCGCAGGCGTGCGGGGCGATGCAGCGAGTAGGTCCAGGCCTCGGGGCCATGCAGCCGCGCGACGATCTCGTCGCCCTTGGGATCGTCGAGGTTGACCACCGCAGCGCGCAGCCCCGGCCAGTCGAACAGGGCGCTCTTCGCGTCCCAGTAGGCCGCCATGCTGCCGTGGAAGTCGAGGTGGTCCTGCGTGAAGTTGGTGAACAGCGCGACCGTGATGCGCGTGCCGGCCAGGCGCTGCTCGATGATGCCGATCGACGAGGCCTCGATCGCGCAGGCGGCAAAGCCTTGGTCGACGAAGCCGCGCAGCGCGTGCTGCAAAGTCACCGGGTCGGGTGTGGTCAGGCCGGTGGATTGCAGGCCGTCCGGCGGTTCACCGATCCCGAGCGTGCCGATCACGCCGCAGCGCCGGCCGAGGTGGCTCAGCGCCTGCGCAGTCCACCACGCGGTCGAGGTCTTGCCGTTGGTGCCGGTGGTCGCGACCACCTGCAGCGTCTCGCTCGGCTGCGCCCAGAACGCCGCCGCGATCTCGCCCGTGTGCGCCTTCAGCCCGGCCAGCGCCGCCACCGGTGCCTCGGCGCCGAAGTCGAAGGCCTCGACGCCGTCGGCCTCGACGAGGCACGCCACCGCCCCCGCGGCCAGCGCCGCCTTGACGTACTGGCGGCCGTCGAGCGCGTGGCCGGGCCAGGCGATGAAGGCGTCGCCCGCTTGCACGCGACGGCTGTCGGTGGTCAGCGCGCGCACGCGGCGGCTGGCCAGCCAGTCGCCGGCGGCGTGCACGTCGGTCAGGCGCTGCGGCACCATCAGTAGCTCTCCGCCACGGCCGGGACGTCGCGCGCGACGATCTGCGACTTGACGTCCAGGTCAGGCTGCACGCTCATCGAGCGCAGCGTCTGCTGCACCACCTGGCTGAACACCGGCGCGGCCACGTCGCCGCCGAAGAACTTGCCCGCCTTGGGCTCGTCGATCATCACCGCGACGACGATGCGCGGCTTGTCGGCCGGCGCCATGCCGACAAACCAGCCGCGGTGCCGGTCTTGCGCGTAGCGCTTCTCCTTGTCCAGCCACTTGCGTGAGGTGCCGGTCTTGCCGGCCACCGAATAGCCCGGCACCTGTGCCTTCAGCGCCGTGCCGCCGGGCTGGGTGACCATGGCGAGCATCTTGCGCACCGCCCGTGCAGTCTGCGGCGACACCACTTGCTGGCGCACCTGCGGCTCGACCGGGTCGCCATCGGGCGGCAGCACCAGAGACAGCGGCACCATGTCGCCGTCGCGCGCGAACACGGTGTAGGACTGCGCCAGCTGCATCAGCGATACCGACACGCCGTAGCCGAAGCCGATCGTCGCCTGGTCGATCGGCCGCCAGGCGGTGTGCGAACGCAGCTTGCCGGTGACGCGGCCGGGGAAGTCGATCTGCGGCTTCTGGCCGAAGCCGACGCGGGTGTACAGGTCCCAGATCTCGCGCGCCGGCATGGTCATGGCCATCTTGGCGGTGCCGACGTTGCTCGACTTCTGCACGATCTGCTCGACCGTCATCGCCGGCAGCGGGTGCTCGTCGGTGATCGGCAGCCCGGTGATGTAGAGCTTGCCGGGGTAGGTGTTGAGCACGTCGCTGGCGCGAAAGCGGCCCGACTCCAGCGCCAGCGCGGCGATGAACGGCTTCATCGTCGAGCCGGGCTCGGCGGTGTCGACCAGCGCGAGGTTGCGTCGCGCGCGGGCTGGCGTGCCACCGCGCACGCCCGGCACGAAGCTCGGATAGTTGGCCATGGCCAGCACGCCGCCGGTCTGCGTGTCGAGCACCACCACGCTGCCGCTGCTGGCACGGTGCTCGGCCACCGCGTCGCGCACGCGCTGGTAGGCGTAGAACTGGATCTTCGAGTCGATGGTCAGGCGCAGGTCCTTGCCGTCGACCGGCGCGACGCTGTCGCCGATGTCCTCGACGACGCGGCCGAGCCGGTCCTTGATGACTCGGCGCGTGCCGTCGGTGCCGGAGAGTTCGGACTCGTGCGCGAACTCGACGCCTTCCTGGCCGTGCTCGTCGGCATTGGTCGAGCCGACCACGTGGGCGGCCGACTCGCCTTCCGGGTACTTGCGCTTGTACTCGCGCACCTGGTGCACGCCCTTGAGGCCGAGCGCGGCCACCTCCTTGCCGACCTGCTCCTCGGCCTGTCGGCGCAGCCACACGAAGTTCGGGTTCTTCTCCAGCTTGTCGTCGAGCTCGGCCGCGCTCATGCCCAGCACCCTGGCCAGCGCGCGCTTCTGGGCGCGGTCGGCCTCGAAGTCCTTCGGGATCACCCAGATCGACGGCGCTGGCACACTGACCGCGAGGATCTGGCCGTTGCGGTCCAGGATGCGGCCGCGGCTGGCCGGCAGGTCGAGCTGGCGCGCGAAGCGGATCTCGCCCTGCTTCTGGAAGAAGTCGTTGCCCAGCACCTGGATGTATAGCGCGCGGCCGAGCAGCACGATGAAGCTCGCCGCCACCAGGGCGACGATGAACTTCGAGCGCCACGGCGGCGTCTTCGAGGCCAGCAGCGGGCTGCTCGAGTAGGCGACGCTGCGCACCGGGGTGGCGCCGCTGCGCGAGCGTGCCGCGCCCTGGCGGGTGCGCTGGAACAGGCGTCCGAGCTTCATCGCGCCCCTCCCGCCGCCGGGGCCGATGCGGGCGCTGCGTAGGTCACGTACTGGGTCACTGCAGGGGTGGCGCTGCGCATCGCCAGCCGTTCGCGGGCGATGCGCTCCACCTTCAGCGGCGTGGCCTGCGCCTGGCGCTCGGCCTGCAGTCGCTCGTGCTCGGTATCCAGCGCCTTCTCCTCGTTGCGCGCGGCGTCGAGCTCGGCGTAGAGGCGGCGTGAGTCGTAGGACACACGCACCAGGTGCACGCTGCTGGCCAGCAACATCACGAAGAGAATGATGTTCAGCCGGTTCACGACGGCACCTCCGTGCGCTCGGCCACGCGCATCACCGCCGAGCGCGAGCGCGGGTTGGCGCGCACCTCGGCGTCGGAGGGCTTGATCCGCCCGAGCGACTTCAGCCGGTGCGGCTTCTCCGGCGCGAAGGGCGCGCGGCGGTCGACCTCGCTGCGGCTCTCGCGCGCGATGAAGGTCTTCACGATGCGGTCTTCCAGCGAATGAAAGCTGATCACGACCAGGCGTCCCGAGGGCTGCAGCAGTTCGACCCCGGAACTCAGGCCTTGTTCGAGCTCCTCAAGCTCGGCGTTGACGTGAATCCGAAGGCCTTGAAATGTGCGCGTTGCAGGGTCCTGGCCCGGTTCGCGGGTCTTGACCGCACGAGCCACGACTTCGGAAAGCTGCCCTGTGGTTCGAACAGGGTTCCCGCTCTCGCGCCGAGCAACAAGCGCCTTTGCAATCGGTACAGCAAACCGTTCTTCCCCATGTTCACGGATCACCTCTGCGATCAAGCGCTCATCGGCGCGGGCCAGGAAATCCGCCGCGCTTTCCCCGCGCGTCGGGTCCATGCGCATGTCCAGCGGCGCATCGAATCGGAAGCTGAAACCGCGCGCCGGGTTGTCGATCTGCGGCGAGCTGACGCCCAGGTCCAGCAGCAGTCCGTGAATACCCGTCACGCCCAGCGAGGCGAGCGTGTCCTTCATCGCGCCGAAGCGGGCGTGGTGGATCGAGAAGCGGGCGTCTTCGATGCCCGAGCGGGCCGCTGCCACCGCTTCCGGATCGCGGTCGAAGGCGATCAGCCGGCCGCTCGGCGAAAGCCTCGCCAGCAGCGCGCGCGCGTGCCCGCCGCGGCCGAAGGTGCCGTCGACGTACACACCGTCCGGCGTGGTCAGGAGCGAATCGATCGCTTCGGCCAGCAGGACAGTGGTGTGTTGCCATTCGTCGCCGCGTTCCATCAGAGGATAAAGTTGCGAACCGACTCGGGCATCGGCGTGGAGCGCACCGTCGTCTCCTGCTCCAGGTAGCGCCGCTTGTCCCACATCTCCAGGCAACTGCCCATGCCCAGCATGTACACGTCGCGCGAGAGGTCTGCGTACTCCTTGAGCGCAGGCGCGATCAGCATGCGCGACGAGCCATCGAGCTCGACCTCGGTCGCGTTGCCGAGGAACAGGCGCCGCCAGCCGATCGACTCCATCGGCAGCGCCATCACGCGCGCCGCGAAGTCTTCCCAGGCCGCCGGCGGGAACACCAGCAGGCAGCCGTCCGGGTGCTTGGTGATCGTCAGCTTCGCCGCCCCCATCGCAGACAAGACCTCGCGATGGCGTGCGGGCATGGCCACACGCCCCTTCACGTCCAAGGTCAGATCCGCAGGGCCCTGAAAGCCGAGATTCGCCACAAAAACCCACTAAAGTGCACTTTGCGCCACTTTAGCGGATGGGTCATGCGCGGGTCAACGAAGTTGTAAAGAAAAATCAGTGAAATCAATCACTTAGCGCCATCTTTTGAGGCAGCTTCGCGCAATATCTCTTTCAAAAACAAAGACCTGCGCGATGCACTGAAAGTGAACACTGAGGTTGATGCCATGAAAAAGGGCTGCCCGCGGCAGCCCCTTGTTTCGGGAGGGTCAGGTTCAGGCAGCGACCGCTGACCGGGTGCGGAAGATGCGCACCGCCTCGGAGACCACCTCCGCCTGCCCGCTCAGCGAGCTGGACGTGGCCGCCAGTTCCTCGACCATCGCGGCGTTCTGCTGCGTCAGCGTGTCCAGGTTGGCCACCGCGGCATTGACCTGGACCACGCCGGTGGATTGCTGCTCCGAGGCCATGCTGATGTCGTTGACCAGCTGCGTGACGCGCTGGACCGCGTCGAGCGTCTGCAGCACGGTCGCGCCGGTGTCGGCCACGAGCTTGGTGCCTGACTCGACCTTGTTCGCCGAATCCTCGATCAGCGCCTTGATCTCGCGCGCTGCCGCGCTGGTGCGCTGGGCCAGTTGGCGGACTTCGGTGGCCACCACCGCGAAACCGCGGCCGGCCTCGCCGGCCCGCGCCGCTTCGACGGCGGCATTGAGGGCCAGGATGTTGGTCTGGAACGAGATGCCGTCGATCACGCCGATGATTTCGCCGATGCGGCCGGAGGACTGGCGGATCTCTTCCATGCGACGCGTGGCGTCTTCTGCCGACGCGCCGCCGCGGCGCGCCACGTCGGTGGCCTGCTGTGCCAGTTCCGCAGCCGAACGGGACGCGGCGGCGTTCTGCCGGATCGTCGCGGTGATCTCTTCCAGCGACGCGGCGGTCTGCTGCAGGTTGCTCGCCTGCGACTCGGTGCGCGAGCTGAGATCGTGGTTGCCGCCGGCGATCTCCCGCGATGCGGTGTTGATGCCATCGACCTCGCGGCGCACGTCACCGACGATCGCCTGCAAGTTGACGTTGAGTTGTTCGAGCCCGCGCATCAGCTGGCCGACCTCGTCGAGCCGCTGGGCGGAATCGTTCTTCTGGGTCAGGTCACCGGCAGCGAGCCGGTTGGCCGCGTCGCTGGCATGCGCGAACGGCGCGGTGGCCATCGAGCGCAGCCACAGGCCGGCAACGATGGCCGCGGCGGTGCCCACCGCCAGTTCCGTCCACAGTGCCGCGCCTGTCAGCACGGCGGCCACTGCCACGGCCAGCGGCCCCGTTGCCGCCGCCAGAGCAATCCGTGCGCCGAAGCCCGGGCGCAGGTGGCTGGCCAGCCAGCCGGCGGCCGTGCGCTTGCGAAGTTCGCCGCGGTGCAGCGTCGTCACGATGCGGCCGGCCTGCGCCTCGGCGCGCATGGTGGCATAGAGTGCCTCGGCCGCATCCACTTCGGCACGCGAAGGTTTGGTCCGCACCGACATGTAGCCGGTGATGCGGCCTTCTTCCTTGACCGGCGTGACATTGGCGCGCACCCAGTAGTGATCGCCGGTCTTGCGCCGGTTCTTCACCAGTGCCGTCCACGGCTGGCCCGACTCGAGCGTGGCCCACATGTCGCGGAAGGCTTCGGCCGGCATGTCCGGGTGGCGGATCAGGTTGTGCGGCTGGCCGATCAATTCCTCGCGGCTATAGCCACTGGCGACGACGAAGCCGGGATTGCAATAGGTGATCCGACTCTTCAGATCGGTGGTCGAGACCAGCGTGGCGCCATCCTCGATGAGGTATTCGCGCTGGGTGACCGGGCCGGTGGCTCTCATGAAAACTCTCCAGTACAGCAAGGGACTGCTGGAGGAATTTTCGGCCGCACCGATACGCGACTTAAGGGCAGCGAGGCGGCGGAAAGCAGCGCTTCTTTGCCAGAAGAGCACTGCCTTTGTCCTGGGTCAAGGCCACACCGTGCCCTAGATCAAGGCCACGCCAATCAGCCACGCATGACCGACCTTCACGAACAGGCCATACAGCGCCAGGCCACCGACCACCGCGATCACGTCGTTGAAGCGCCCCGCCGGTGCGCCCGGCACGGCGCGCGGGGTGCGCCGCTTCATCGAGATGCGGTCGGCCACCGCCCAGGCCAGGAAACCGCCGAACAGCAGCACGTCGGCCAGGTTGCCGTTGGCCAGCAGGTGCGACGTGGCCCAGAGCTTGGTGGCCAGCAGCATCGGGTGCTTCGCCGCCGACTTGATGCGCCCGGGCAGGTAGGCGGCCAGCAGCAGCACGAACACCGGCAGCATCAGCAGCAGCGCAACGTGGCGCAGCGCCACCGGCGGCGCGTACAGCAGCACCGGCGACTGGCGCGCCTGGCCGTAGCCGATCACCAGCAGCGCGAAGCCGACGATGGACAGCAGCGTGTAGACAGCCTTCCACGGCTTCTCGCCGAGCCGCGCCACCTGCGCATCGCGCCAGGCCGGCGCAACGATGGACACCGAGTGAACGCCGAGGAAGATCAGCAGGCCGAGGATCAACAGGGTCATGACACGCATCCGTGAGTCGGGATGCGCGCGAGTCTAGACGCTGTCGTTCAGTTTGATTCCTTGACCAGGCGGCCGGAGGCCGACTGGATCGGCCGTGCATTCATCGGGTACAGGCGCGAGAAGATCGCGATCTGGTCGGGCGAGACCGGCACCGGCTGCTTCATCACCATCCACAGCACGCCCTCGCTGCACGGCGGCGTGGTCAGCGAACCCATGTAGGTGAAGTAGCTGCGCTCCGGCGGCAGCAGCGCGTTCATGTCGATCGTGCCTCTGGCGGCCACCTCGTCCCCCTTCTCCAGCGGCAGGTTGTTCCAGATCGTCTGCACCAGGGGCTGCGCACTGCCGCGGTCGAGCAGCACGGCGATGACCGCGAGGCGCCCCTCCAGGTCCTTGTGGACCAGGTGAGCCACCATGTCGAACTGCCGGCCGTCGATGCGCTCCTCCGACGGGCGGTGGAAGTGGAACTGCAGCAGCTCGAAGCGGCGGCCCATCACCTCGATCGAGTTGCCCGCGCCGACGTTGACCTGGATGGTGTGGCCGTTGTCGATCACGCGGAAACTGCTCGGCTTGTACTCGAACTGCACCGGATCGAGCTGCACCTTGATGCCGTCGCGGATGTCGATCGGGCTTTGCCGCTTGCCGCTCGAGCAGGTGGCGAACTCGGGCTTCATCGCTCCCCAGCTGGCCGGGCCGCCTTCGCCGTCGTAGCTCCAGTGCGCCGCATGGCCCTTGCCGTGGTCGGGAGCAGCCAGCTTCGGCCGAGGCGGCTTCGCCGCGGTGTGGGCCGCTCCCACCGCCGGTACGTGCGCCGTGGCGGCCTGCGGCCGCGCGGCCACACGCACCACGTTCGGGTCGGCCGGCGCCGCCTTGGTGGCGCCGAGCTTCTCGGCCAGCCGCTCGCGCAGCTTGTCCATCGGGTCCTGCGGCGGCGTGGCGCGCTCGACGGGCCTGGCCGGCGCCGGCTCCGCGGGCGGCGCGGCAGCGGCCTTCTTCGCTGCAGCAGGCTTCTCGTCGTGGCCATGGCCGTCGGCGGCCGGCGCGGATGCGGCGAACCCCGCAAGCGACAGGGCAAGGACGAGGCGCGCGAGGCGCAGGGCAGGTACAGCGGGCATGGCGTCGGACTCCGTGGCCCCGCGAAGACGCGGGGACTCGGTCCGATATCGGCGCTTCGGGCACCGGCTTGAGCGGCGGCGCCGCTCAGGTCACGTGCGGCTTGACCCAGATCCAGGCGACCACGCCGATGCTCATCATCAGCAGCGAGGCCGTGGCCAGGGCGACGGTGGAGTGCATCACCAGCGGCGCGATCACGCCGGCCACCAGCCCGTTGGCCACGCTGCCCACGCAGGCCTGCAGCGAGCTGGCCATGCCGCGCCGGTCGGGCGCGAGGTCGAGCACCATCAGCGTGACCACCGGCACCATCAGCGCCCAGCCGAAGGCGAAGATCGCGATCGGCCACAGCGCCCACCAGGCCTGCGGCTCGAACAGCAGGTTGAGCACCAGGTTGGTCACCGATATCAAGAGCATGATCACGAAGCCATGGCGGATCTGGTGATGCGGCTTGATGCGCCCGGCGAGCCGGCCGGACAGGAAGGAGCCCGCCATGATGCCGGCGATGGTCAGCGTGAAGAACCAGAAGAACTGCCCCGGCCCGAGGTGCAGCAGCTCGCCGAGGAACACCGGCGCCGACAGCACGTAGAGGAACATGCCGTTGAACGGGATGCCGCTGGCCAGCGCGAGCATGAAGAAGCGCGGGTTGGAGGTCAGCTGCCAGTAGCCGCGCAGCAGGTGCGGCACATTGAAGGGCTGCTTCTGCGTGGCATGCAGCGTCTCGGGCAGCAGCTTCCAGTTGGCGACCCACAGGATCACACCCACCGCCGTCAGGAACCAGAAGATCGCGTGCCAGTCGGCATGGATGAACAGGAAGCCGCCGACCATCGGCGCGACTGCCGGCGCCACGCCGAAGTAGATCGTCACCTGCGACATCACGCGTTGCGCGTCGGCCGGCGGGAACATGTCGCGGATCACCGCGCGCGAGACGACGATGCCGGCCCCGGCCGACATGCCCTGCACCGCACGCCAGAACACCAGCGTGCCGATGTGCTCGGCCAGCGCACAGCCGGCCGAGGCGATGGTGAAGGCGGCGATGCCCCACAGCACCACGGGCCGGCGGCCGAAGCTGTCGGACAGCGCGCCGTGGAACAGGTTCATCACCGCGAAGCCGAACAGGTAGGCCGACAGCGTCTGCTGCATCTCGGTCGGCGTGGCGCCGATCGACTGCGCGATGCCGGAAAAGGCCGGCAGGTAGGTGTCGATCGAGAAGGGCCCGAGCATGCCCAGGCAGGCCAGCAGCAGCGCGAGGGCCCAGCGCGGCGCGCGCCAGAGTGTGTTTGCGTCGGGATTCATCGGGAAGCGAGCGAGTGTAGCGGCGGCCTGCCGGCGGCGCAGAATCGGGTCGTGTGAATGGAGGCGTGCATGCCGCGATGGAGAAAGGTCCTGCTGATTCCCGTGATCGCGCTGATCGGGTCGATGGCCCCGGCGGCCGCGACAGACCGCGACCTGCATGCCTACTGGGACGGCCGCTGCAAGGACTGCCACGGCGACTCCGGCGCCTTCGCACGGCGCACGCTGCGGGTCGAGGACGGACGGCTCGTCGGCACGCACCACCGCGCGACACTCGAGCAGTTCCTGCACAACCACTACCTCGCCGACGATCTGGTGGCGCCGGTGATGCAGATGCTGCAGGCCCAGGCCGCTGCGTCGCCGGTGTTCAAGGAGCAGTGCGGCCAATGCCACGGCAGTGCCAGCGAGTTCGCGCGCAAGTCGCTGGCGATGAAGGACGGCACGCTGACAGGCCGCGCCAGCCAGCGCCCGGTGCAGGACTACCTGCGCCGCCACGGCGGCCTGGCGCCAGAGCAGGTCGCGCCGATGGTGAAGACGCTCGAGCGTGTGCTCGGCGAGGTCGGCGGCACGCCCTGACGCCGAACGAATTAGTGTGAAGCGGGCCGATAGGCCGGATTCTGTGCGTCGGCGTCCTCTTGCGAAGATGCCGCCGTGACCGCCATTCCTCTGGGCCGTGCATCGCTGCACGGCTCGGTGCCACCTACCCGCCGGCTCCGCGGGGCCACATCAATGCCGGCCTATTCGGTGTTGCTGCGCGTAGAGATTGCCCGTTTCACCCGAAGCGCCCCTCTTGCGAAGAACGCCCCGACTCGTCTCTGTTGCTCTGATCCTCGGCTCGCGCCGGACAGCCGTTAGCTGCTACGCCGCCCTGTGCAGTCCGGACCTTCCTCCCGTGCAACCTTTCGGTTCTCGCACCGGCGGCGGTCTGGCCCGCTTCACGGGAGCGATTATCCCGCGCCGGGCGGAACACGTCGGCATCGTCGTAGAAGGCCTCGTTATCGTTGGCCGGCCACCAGAGCGGCACGCCCAGCACCGGCAGCGGCAGGAAAGGCTTGCAGGCCCACCGTGCGGCGTCGATTCCCCGGGCCTCCTCGGGTGGGCCGGCCGCCGCCCACAGGTGCGCGGTGATCGGCTTGCGCGGCGCCACCAGCTTCTCCAGCAGCGCATGGCCGACCGGCACCAGGCGCGCCGCCGACCAGTCCGCGCGGTGGGTGACGAACAGCGCGTGCCAGTCGCGCCGCTGCAGGGCCTGCAGCAGCGACGGCGGCGCCTGCCACCAGGCGCCGTTCTCGTCGAACAAGGTCAGCGCGTCGCGCAGCGGGCCGCGCGCCGCACCGATGCCTTCGATCTCGATCTGCGCCGCATGCAGCTGGTTCAGCCTGGCCTTCAGCCGCGGGAAACGCAGCCAGACCAGGCCGTTGAACAGGTCGTGCAGGTTGTCTCGTGTCGGCACGCGGCCGCTGCGGTGGATGAAGGCCTCGTAGGCCTCGCCGGGCGGCAGCTCGGCCTGCGGCACGAAGCGCACATCGCCCAGCGCCACCGCCACGCTCGCCCCGCCGTCGAGCCGATCGATCACCGGCCGCGCGAGCGCGGCGTATTCGGCCAGCCAGGGCGCGTGCCAGTCGATCGCTCGCCAGAACGGCGTGGCCGGCTCCGGCATCAGCCCCGGGCGGGTTTGGCCTGGCGCTTGTCGCGCAGCACGAACTGGGAGCCGCGGCGGTCCAGCTCGAACAACTGGGTCGCCTCGATCAGGTCGATCAGCTTGCGGTAGCCGTAGTTGCGCGGGTCGAAGGAGGCCTGGTTGCCGATCTGCTGGCCGACCGAGCCGAGCGAGGACCAGCCGTCCTCGCCAGCCGCCGACTCCACCGCGTTGCGCAGCAGCGTGACCAGCCGTGCGTCGCGCTTGAGCGCCGTGCTGTCGAGCTTGCCGGGCGCCGCGTCGATCACGATGTCGACCGCGGCCGGCGCAGCCGCCGCCGGCTCGGCCTTCTTGCCGCCGCGCGGCTTGCGCCCCGCAGCCGACTTGGCACGCGGCGCCTTGTCGCCCTTCTCGTTCTCCTCGGTCATCGGTGCCTCACCTGCGGCACCCAGATGTTCGAGGAACAGGAAGCGCGAGCAGGCGTTGACGAAGGGCATCGGCGTCTTCTTCGCGCCAAAGCCGAACACCTGCGCGCCCTTGGCCCGCAGGTGCATGACCAGCGGCGTGAAGTCGCTGTCTGACGAGACGATGCCGAAGGCGTCGGGGCCGTCGCTGTAGAGCAGGTCGAGCGCGTCGATCACCAGGCCCATGTCGGTGGCGTTCTTGCCCTTGGTGTAGTCGAACTGCTGGATCGGCCGGATCGCGTACTCGTGCAGCACGTTCTCCCAGCCCTTCAGCCCATCCTTCTTCCAGTTGCCGTAGGCGCGCCGCACGTTGACGACGCCGAGCTTGGCGAGCTCGGCGAGGATCACGTCGATCTTGCTCGACGGCGAGTTGTCGGCGTCGATGAGCAGCGCGATGCGCGGTTGTTTTTCGATCATGGTGGCCTTTCGGACCGGTGGTCGGTTCAGACCTGTTGCCAGGCCAGGGTCTCGCCGCCGCGCAGCGGCTTGAGTTCGGCCTCGCCGAAGGGCACGCTCTCGGGCAGCGTCCAGCGCTGGCGCTTGAGCGTCACCGTGCCGGGGTTGCGCGGCAGCCCGTAGAACGCCGGGCCGTGGAAGCTGGCGAAGCCCTCCAGCTTGTCAATCGCGCCGGCAGCGTCGAAGGCCTCGGCGTACAGCTCCAGCGCACTCAGCGCCGTGTAGCAGCCGGCGCAGCCGCTGGCGTGTTCCTTCAACTGCGCCGGGTGCGGCGCGCTGTCGGTGCCGAGGAAGAACTTGCGGCTGCCCGAGGTCGCGGCATTGACCAGCGCCTTGCGGTGCTCCTCGCGCTTGAGCACCGGCAGGCAGTAGTAGTGCGGCCGCACGCCGCCGAGGAAGATCGCGTTGCGGTTGTAGAGCAGGTGGTGGGCGGTGATCGTCGCCGCCGTCTTCGGCCCGGCCTCGCCGACGTACTGCACCGCCTCGCGCGTGGTGATGTGCTCGAAGACGATCTTCAGCTCGGGGAAGTCGGCGCGCAGCGGGATCAGCTTCTGGTCGATGAATGCCTTCTCGCGGTCGAACAGGTCGATCTCCGGGTCGGTGACCTCGCCGTGCACCAGCAGCGGCAGGCCTTCGCGCTGCATGGTCTCGAGCGTCTCGTGGCAGTGGCGCAGGTCGGTCACGCCGGCGTCGCTGTTGGTCGTCGCGCCGGCCGGGTAGAGCTTGACGGCGACGACGCCGGCCTCCCTGGCGCGGCGGATCTCGTCGGGCGGAAGCTTGTCGGTCAGGTACAGCGTCATCAGCGGCTCGAAGGCCGTGCCCCGGGGCACCGCGGCGAGGATGCGTTCGCGGTAGGCCAGCGCCTGCGCCGCGGTGGTCACCGGCGGCTTCAGGTTGGGCATGATGATCGCGCGGCCGAACTGGCGCGCCGTGGCCGGCACGACGGCGGCCATCGCCGCGCCGTCGCGCACGTGCAGGTGCCAGTCGTCGGGTCGGGTGATCGTCAGGGTGTCGTTCATCGGATCATTCTCGCATCGGCCTCATGTCGACGAGATGCGCTGGATCGACCGCGCAGTTTGCGGCTTCGGTGCGCCGTGACTTGACGATGATCGCAGCCATGTCCGACCTGTGCCTGCCGTCCATGCCTCGCAACACGCTTCGCCTTTGCGCGCCCGTCATCGCGACCGCGCTCGCCGCCTGCACCACCGCTGCCGGCGAGAAGCTCGGCCCGGTGGCGCGCGAGACCATCCACGCGGTCACCGCATCGAACCAGCTGCTCGCCTTCAACGCCGGCCAGCCGCAGAAGATCCTGTCGAAGCGCGCGCTGAGCGGCCTGCACGACGGCGATCGCCTGATCGGCATCGACTACCGCGTCGCCAAGGGGCAGCTGTTCGGCCTCGGCCGCAGCGGCCAGCTCTACCGCATCGACGCTGCCAGCGGCGCTGTCACGCCGGTGGGTGCGCCGGTCGCGCTGCCGGCCGGCGGCGAGTTCGGCGTCGACTTCAACCCGACGGTCGACCGCATTCGCGTGGTCAGCGACCGGGGCTTCAACCTGCGGCTTCACCCGGACACCGGCGCCGTGGTCGACGGCGACCCGGCCCAGCCGGGCGCGCAGTTCGACGGCCGCCTCGCCTACGACGCCGGCGACCGCCTCTCCGGCCAGACGCCGCGAGTCGTGTCGGCCGGCTACACCTACAACAAGGACAACGAGAAGATCACCACCAACTACGCGCTCGACGGCGCCGGCGGCATGCTGGTGCACCAGGGCACGAAGGAAGGCGTGGTGCCGGCGGTCTCGCCGAACAGCGGGCGCCTGTTCAGCGTCGGGGCGCTCGGCACCGGGCCGTTCGCGCAGGCCAGCTTCGACATCTCCGACGTCTCGAACGCCGCCTACGCCGGCATCACCGAGGCCGCCCGCACACGCTGGTACCGCATCGACCTGGCCAGCGGCAAGGCGAGCTTCATCGGTACCGTCGGCGGCGGCGAGCCGATCACCGGCAGCGCGATCGAACCCTGAGCGCCACGCTCGCGCGGCGCCCGGGCTCAGTGCTGCAGGATCTTCGAGAGGAACTCCTTGGCGCGCGGGCTGCGCGCATCGGCGTTGCCGAAGAACTCGTCCTTCTTGCAGTCCTCGACGATCTTGCCGGCGTCCATGAAGATGACGCGGTGGCTGACCCGCTTGGCAAAGCCCATCTCGTGCGTGACGACCATCATCGTCATGCCTTCCTTGGCCAGCAGCACCATCACGTCGAGCACCTCGCCGACCATCTCCGGGTCGAGCGCCGAGGTCGGCTCGTCGAACAGCATCACGATCGGGTCCATCGACAGCGCACGGGCGATCGCCACGCGCTGCTGCTGGCCGCCGGACAGCTGGCCGGGGAACTTGTCCTTGTGCGCCGACAGGCCGACGCGGTCGAGCATCTTCAGGCCGCGCGTCTTGGCTTCGTCCGGCGAGCGGCCGAGCACCTTGATCTGCGCGATCGTCAGGTTCTCGGTCACCGACAGGTGCGGGAACAGCTCGAAGTGCTGGAACACCATGCCGACGCGGCTGCGCAGCTTGGGCAGGTTGGTCTTCGGATCGCTGATGCTGACGCCGTCGACCACGATGTCGCCCTTCTGGAACGGCTCCAGCGCATTGACCGTCTTGATCAGCGTGCTCTTGCCGGAACCCGACGGGCCGCAGACGACCACGACCTCGCCCTTCTGGATGCTGGTGGTGCAGTCGGTCAGCACCTGGAAGCTGCCGTACCACTTGCTCACGTTCTTGATGTCGATCACGGCAAAGCCTCCTAACGAATGATCTGGATCTTCTGCTGCAGGCGGCGCACGAGCATCGACAGGCTGAAGCAGATGATGAAGTACACGACGGCAGCGACCAGGTAGGTCTCGACCGGGCGGTTGAAGTTCTTGCCGGCCACCTCGAAGCCCTTGAGCAGGTCATAGGCGCCGATCGCGTAGACCAGCGAGGTGTCCTGGAACAGGATGATGGTCTGCGTCAGCAGCACCGGCAGCATGTTGCGGAAGGCCTGCGGCAGCACCACCAGCTGCATGCACTGCGCGTAGCTCATGCCGACCGCGTAGCCGGCGTGGACCTGGCCCTTGGGCACGCTCTGGATGCCGGCGCGCATGATCTCCGAGTAGTAGGCTGCCTCGAACACCGTGAAGGTGATGATGGCCGACAGCTCGGCGCCCATCGGCCGCCCGATCAAGAGCGGGATGAGCAGGAAGAACCACAGGATCACCATCACCAGCGGGATGGAGCGCAGCGTGTTGACGTAGAACGCCGCCGGCATCACCAGCCACTTCTTGCCCGACAGCCGCATCAGCGCGAGCACCGTGCCCAGCGCGATGCCGCAGATCATCGCGATGATCGTCAGCTGCACCGAGAAGATCAGGCCCTTGAGGACGAAGCCGGAAACGACGTTCCAGTTGAGGAAGCTGAAGTCGAGGGCGGTCATTTGCCGCCTCCGATCATTCCGGGCACCTGCACTCGCTGCTCGATGAAGAGGGCGATGCGGTTGATCGCGAACGCGGAGATGAAGTACAGCGCGGTGACGGCGAGGTAGATCTCGACGCCGCGCGAGGTTTCTTCCTGCGCCTGCATCGCGAACATCGTCAGCTCGGCGATGCTGACCGCGAAGGCCACCGACGAGTTCTTGACGATGTTCATCGACTCGCTGGTCAGCGGCGGGATGACGATGCGAAAGGCCATCGGCAGCAGCACGTAGCGGTAGGTCTGCGGCAGCGTCAGGCCCATGGCCAGGCCGGCGTAGCGCTGGCCCTTGGGCAGCGTCTGGATGCCGGCCTTGACCTGCTCGGCGATGCGCGCCGAGGTGAAGAAGCCGAGTGCGAAGACCACCAGCACGAAGCTCGGCACGCTGCGCAGGCTGGTGAAGATCGACGGGATCACGTGGTACCAGAGGAAGATCTGCACCAGCAGCGGGATGTTGCGGAACAGCTCTGTCCACGCATTGCCGAGCCAGACCAGCGGCTTGCTCGGCGTGGTGCGCAGGATGCCCATCAGCGAGCCGACCAGCAGCGCCACGACCAGCGAGCACAGCGCCACCGAGAGCGTCCAGCCCCAGGCCGACATCAGCCAGTTGAGGTAGGTCTCGCCCCCTCCGGTGTCCTGCAGGAACACCTCCCAATCCCACTTCATCGTGCCGCCTCCTGTTGTTCTGTGCCGGCCGGCCCCCAAAAAGAAAAGCGCGACGCGGATGGCCCGACGCCGCGCTCCCCCAGCATAAGCAAGCCCTGCGCCCGCAGGCGTCAGGGCTTCCCAGGGGGGCTTACTTCTTCATGTACTCCTCGACCGGCTTGTCGTTCGGGCTCGCCCAGGCGGCCTTGGTCGCGTCGCTGGCCGGCAGGCCGACCTTGGTGTTGGACGGCGGGATCGGCTGCACGAACCACTTGTCGTAGGTCTTGGCCATGTCGCCGCTCTTGATCTGGGCAATGATGCTGTCGTCCACCGCCTTCTTGAAGGCCGGGTCGTCCTTGCGGATCATGATCGCGATCGGCTCGACCGACAGCACCTCGCCGACGATCTTGAAATCGGCCGGGTTCTTCGCCTTGGCGATGTTGCCGGCAAGGATCTGGCCGTCCATCACGAAGGCATCGGCGCGGCCGGACTCGAGCAGCAGGAAGCTGTCGGCGTGGTCCTTGCCGAACACTTCCTTGAAGTCGATGCCGGCGCCGCGCTCGTGCTTGCGCAGCAGTTGCACCGAGGTCGTGCCGGTGGTGGTGGCGACGGCCTTGTCCTTCAGCTGGGCGATCGAGGTGATGCCCGAGTTGGCCTTCACCGCGATGCGCACTTCCTCGACGAAGGTGGTGACGGCGAAGGACACGTCCTTCTGGCGCGTGGCGTTGTTCGTGGTCGAGCCGCACTCGATGTCGACGGTGCCGTTCTGCACCAGCGGAATGCGGTTCTGCGAGGTCACCGGCTGGTACTTCACTTCCAGCTTGGCCAGGCCGAGCGACTTCTGCACGTCGGCCAGCACCTTGGTGCAGACCTCGTAGTGGAAGCCGGCGTACTTGCCGTCGCCCAGCGTGTAGCTCAGTGCGCCGGAGGACTCGCGCACGCCCATCGTGACGCTGCCGCTTTCCTTGATCTTCTTCAGCGTGTCGGCCTGTGCGCCGACCGCGACCATGGCCGCGGCCAGGGCGACCGACTTGATGAGCATCGTCTTCTTCATGCTGACTCCTGCAGTGAGGGTTGAGAGGGAGAGAAACGGGATTCTAGGGAGCGGGGACACGCGGGTTTGCCCGTGCTTGCCCTCGGAGCGAGGGTCAGGTGCAACCTTCGTGCCATTCACGCGACCAGCCGAACCGGCTGGGTGAGGCGCTCGGGCACCAGCAGAGCCGCCATCTCGGCGCGGCTCATGATGCCCAGCCGCTCGGCGGTCTCGGCGATCGTGCCGCCTTCGGCCAGTGCGGTCTTGGCGATCAGCGCGGCCTTCTCGTAGCCGATGATCGGGTTCAGTGCCGTCACCAGCGTCACCGACTCGGCGACGCGCCGGCGCAGCAGTTCATGGTTGGGCGTGATGCCTTCGACGCAGTTGACCTGCAGCGTGCGGCAGGCGCGCGTGAGGTGGGCAATGCTCTTGTGCAGCGACCAGCCCATGATCGGCTCGAAGGCATTGAGCTGCAGCTGCCCGGCCTCGGAGGCCATGGTGATGGTGACGTCGTTGCCGATCACCTCGAAGGCGACCTGGTTCATCACCTCCGGGATCACCGGGTTGACCTTGCCCGGCATGATCGACGAGCCGGCCTGGCGCGCCGGCAGGTGGATGTCGCCGAAGCCGGCCTGCGGGCCGGAGCTGAGCAGCCGCAGGTCGTTGCAGGTCTTGCTCAGCTTGCAGGCCACGCGCTTGAGCACGCCGGAGAGCTGCACGAAGGCGCCGGTGTCCTGCGTCGCCTCGACCAGGTTCGCGGCCATCACCACCGGCACGCCGCTGGCCTGCGCGAGCAGCGGCACCACCGTCTCGGTGTAGCCGGCCGGGGCGTTGATGCCGGTGCCGATCGCGGTGGCGCCGAGGTTGACCTCGCCGATCAGCGCACGCGCCTCGCGCAGCCGCTGCTCGTCCTCGCCGATCATCACCGCGAAGGCGAGGAACTCCTGGCCGAGCGTCATCGGCACGGCATCCTGCAACTGCGTGCGGCCGATCTTCAGCACGCTGCGGAACTCGGCCGCCTTGGCCTCGAAGGCACCGCGCAGCGCGGCCATCGCGGCGATCAGCTGGTCGATGCCGGCCCAGGCGGCCAGGCGCAGCGCCGTCGGGTAGACGTCGTTGGTGCTCTGCGAGGCGTTGACGTGGTCGTTCGGGTGCAGGTGCTGGTACTCGCCACGCGCATGGCCGAGGTGCTCGAGCGCGCGGTTGGCGATCACTTCGTTGGCGTTCATGTTGGTCGAGGTGCCGGCGCCGCCCTGGATCACGTCGACGACGAACTGCTCGTGCAGCGCACCGCCGATCAGGTCGTCACAGGCGCGCTCGATGGCCTCGGCACGGCGCGCATCGAGCACGCCGAGCTTGGCGTTGGCACGCGCCGCCGCCTTCTTCACGAAGGCCAGCGCACGGATCAGCTCCGGCCACTGCGCCAGCGTCTCGCCGGAGATCGGGAAGTTCTCCACCGCACGGGCGCTGTGCACGCCCCAGTAGGCCTCGGCGGGAATGGGCTGGGTGCCGAGGAAGTCCTGCTCGGTGCGGGTGGCGCCGGGCGCCTGCGGGGTGGGTTTCGACATGGGGGCGGACTGTAGGTCCGCAGGCCCGCTGCAGGCCAATGCCGTTTCGCGGCCGGGG
>NZ_CALRZC010000114.1:0-24542 GCF_943372545.1 Variovorax sp. YR752
GCCCAGCACCGCCCGGTACTCGTTGAGCACCGGGTAGTCGCGGTTCTGGAACAGCGTGGCCTGCGTCAGCGGCTGCTGTTCGCCCACGACGCGCCCGCCCGCCAGCGCGGCCAGGCCGCCGCCGAGCACCCAGTACACGGTGCCGTGCCCGTGGTCGGTGCCGCGGTTGCCGTTCTCGTGGAAGGTGCGGCCGAACTCGCTGACGACGACCACCATGGTCTGGCGCCAGGCGGGCTCGCCCATCTCCTGCGCGAAGCCGGCCACGCCGCGGCCCAGTTCCTCGAAGCGGTTGGCGAGGTAGCCCTTGGCCGCGCCCTGCCCCACGTGGGTGTCCCAGCCGCCGACGTCGACAAAGCCGATGTCGAAGCGATCGCGCATCAACAGCGCCATGCGGCGCGCGACCTGTTCGAAGCCCTTGGGACTCATGGCGTTGCGGCTGGCGGCCTCCATCTCGGCCTGCATGGCGCGCACCACCTCGTCGCGCAGCTGGAAGCCCTCGGCCACGGGCTGCGCGAGCGCGGTGTTGCGGTACATCGACGCAATGATCTGGCTCTGCCGCGCATCGACGCCCGGCCGCGCGACGCCCGCGAGCGCCATGTTGGCGGCCTTGGCGTCGTCGCCGCGCAGCACGATGGGCAACTGGTCGGTGAAGGCGATGGGCGACACGTCGGCCAGCGGCCCGGCGCCGAGCACGCCGGCCAGCCGGTTGAGAAAGCCCGAGCGGTAGTCGCGCCGCGCGCTGTCGGGCGCCACGCCAAGCTCGATCGCGTCCTGCGTTTCGAAGTGGCTGCGCGTGAGATCGTCGGTGCCGGCGAAAGCGATGAAGGCCGCCTGCTTCTGCTGGAACAGCGGCAGCACGCTCTGCGCAAGCGCCGGGTGCAGGCCCCAGTCGGCGTCGAGCGGCAGCGCGCCGTCGGGTGTGCCGGGCCGGGGAATGGCGATGTTGGGGCGCGAGGCGTAATAAAAGTCGGCGTTGCCGGTGGGCACCAGCAGGCTGGTGCAGTCGTAGGCGCCGCGCAGGAACACGACGAGCAGCTTGGAGCCCTGGGCAGCGGGCGCGGCGGCCACGCGTGCGGCGGCGCCGGCGAAGGGCGCGGCGGCCAAGAGTTGCAGCAGGTGTCGGCGTTGCATGAGGGGGCCTTTCAACGGCGCATCAGCTCGGGCGATGCGAGCAGGAAGGTGTTCCACTCCGGCGGGTTCTTCGCCTGCGCGAGCGCCTGCTGCGTGTCGGCGCTCAGGCCGGGCTGCAGCGCGCGCACGGCGAGCGACTCGGCCAGCGGCGGAAACGGCGGCTTCTCGAGCGGGGCCTTGTCGTCGGTGCGGAACAGCACGGCACCGCTCATGCCAATGGCGCGCGCAACTTCGAAGCGGATGTTCATCTGCCCCGCGCTGGCCCAGGCGGCCTCGTTGAGCGGGTAGCCGTCGGGCGTCTCGTGGGCGTACAGGGTCTCGCCCATGCGGTTGATCCAGCCGATCATCGGCTGCGTGTTGAACACCACGCGCTCGTCGTAGGCCAGACGCACGCCCGCCACCACGTAGTGCACGGGGTCGCGGAACTTGCGGCCCAGCGAGGCCGCGAACTCGCGCGATTCGAACAGCGTCTGCAAGACGGCGGCGATGTCGCCGTCGCTGCGCGTGAAGGTGGCAGCCATGCGCTCGACCAGCGCGGGCGGCGGCTCGTCGGCCACGAAGTACACGGCGAGCTTGCGCGAGATGAAGCGCGCGGTGGCCGGCGCGCGCGCGAGGCGGTCGAGCGCCTCGTCGGTCTCGGCCAGGCCACGCGCCTGGATGGGCTGGCCCAGCAGAGTCTTTGGACCGTAGTCGTGCCGGTTCGGGTGGAACTCGAACAGGCCCTGGCGCACGTAGTCGGCGCGCACGGCCGGGCGCACCGCAGGGGGCGCTGTATCGGGCGGCTGCACGCTGACGCCCACACCGGTCAGCACGCGCGCCAGTTCCTGCACGTCGGCCTGCGTGTAGCCGCCGCCCACGCCGAGCGTGTGCAGCTCCATGAGTTCGCGTGCGTAGTTCTCGTTGATCCGGTTGGCGGCGTTCTGCGCGTTGTCGAGGTAGCGCAGCATGGCCGGGTGCCGCACGGTGGCGCCCAGCAGGTCGCGGAACTTGCCGAGCGCATGCGGGCGGATGGCACTTTCTTCGTAGTCGCCGACCATCGCGCGCACCAGGTCCTTGCGGATGCTGACGTTGAAGTGGTTCATCCAGAACCAGGTCATCTGCTCCTGCAGCTGGTTCGGCGAATACAGCGCGCGCAGCAGGAAGCGCTGCTGCGCCTCGCGCGCGAGGGTGTTGAGTTCCTGCTGGTAGGCCGCGAGCGCGGCCTTCTTCGCTTCGTCGTCGGGCAGCGCGGTCGCGGCCTTGCGCCGGGCGTCGAGCGCGAAAACGAGCTGGTCGAGCGGCGTGCGCGAGACGGCCATGGCGTCGATCTGCGCCTGCGCCGCTGCAGGCAGTGGTCGGGGCGCGGGGCGCAGCTGGCGGCCCATCCAGCGCGGCAGGCCGTCGCGCGCCAGTTCGGCCTGGCTGCTGGCGTTGGCGCCCCAGCTTACTCGGTCGAGCCAGCGCAACTGCGCGGCGGGCGTGTCGGCGGCATGGCCCAGCGCGGTGAGCGGCGGGCCTTCGGGGCGCAGCAGGCCGGTGGAACAGGCGGTGAGCGACAGCACGGCGGCCATCGCCACGGCGATCGCGCGTGAACGGTGCAGCTTCGGGAACAACGGCATGCAGCTCATCATGAACCGATCAACCGCCGCACGATGTAGGCGGTTGACCGACCTCGGGCCGTGCTCAGGTAAAGCTGAGGGTCAGCTTCGTTTCAGGACGAAACGGCAGGGCCGCAGCCCCGTGCCGTCAGGCTGTCGCGACGCTGCTCGGCTCCGCGCCCGCGATCTGCCGCAGCGCGCGCTCGAACACCTCGACGGGCTGCCCGCCGGAGATCAGGTGCTGGTCGTTGATGATGATCGCGGGCACCGAGTGGATGCCGGCGTCGGTGTACATGCACTCGCGTTCGCGGGTCTCGGCCGCGAACTCGTCGCCGGCCAAAATCTCGCGGGCCCGCGCCGCATCGAGCCCCGCCTCGGTCGCCGCGCGCACCAGCACCTCGGGGTCCGAGGGGTTCTGGCTGTCGGTGAAGTAGGCCTTCAGTAGCAGCTTCTTCAGCGTCACCTGCTTGGCCGGGTCTTCCAGCTCGGCCCAGTGCAGCAGCCGGTGGGCGTTGAAGGTGTTGTACACGCGGGGCCGGCCGCCGGGGCTGAACTCGAAGCCGACGGCCGCGCCGCGCTGGCGGATCGCCTCGCGGGCCTGCGCCTGCTGCTCGTGCGACGAGCCGTACTTCTGGTTCAGGTGCTCGAAGGTGTCCTGGCCTTCGGGCGGCATCTGCGGGTTCAGCTCGAAGGGCTGGAAGTGCAGCTCGGCCGAGACCTCCGGCGCCACCCGTTTCAGGGCGGCTTCGAGTGCGCCAAGGCCCACGGCGCACCAGGGGCAGGAGACATCGGAAACGAAATCGATCTTGAGATGGGCAGTCATGGCGCCATTCTTCATGGCGCCACAACCCTTGGTGCGCGCGGGGTCTTCGCTGCTTTGGCTCAGGCCACGGCCTTGCGGCGTTCGCGGTCCGTGCGAGCGCTGGCCATCGTCTCTTCGCGCAGGCGGTCGTACTCGGCCTTGTCGACGGGCACGGCATTGGGGTCGCCCAGGTCGCGCATGTGGACGCGGTAGGTCTCGCGGGCGCTCATGGCGGCCAGCGCGGCGAGCACGGTCACCGCGAAGGTGATGGCGCCGACGGTAAACCACACGTTGGTCGAGCCCGGAGGCGCCACGGCGGCGAACAGCGCGGGCAGCAGCGCGGTGAAGGTGGTGCCGATGTTCTGCGAGATGGCCATGGCCGACACGCGGTTGCGGGTGCGGAACAGCTCCGGGTAGAAGCTCGGGAAGGTCGCGTTGTAGCCCTGGTACACGATGCCCCACATCAGCAGCGACATGCAGATGGCCAGCGGCACGTTCTTGATGCTGATGGCGTACAGGTACACGAACGAGAGCAGGCCCGAGGCCAATGCGCCCACGATGATCGGCGGCTTGCGGCCGATGCGGTCCGACAGGTTGCCCACGAACGGGATCACCAGCACGGCCAGGATGTTGCCCAGCACCGGAATCCACAGGTACACGTCTTTCTGGAAGCCGATGCCGTAGGCGGACTGCACCGCGTAGGCCGCGCCGAACACGGTGGCGACCACGGGAATCACGTTCATCAGCGCCATGCAGACCACGCGCAGCATGTCGGCCCAGCTGTCGGTGAAGGCCTGCACGATGGGCGACTTCGCCACTTCGCCCTTCTTGTCGACCTCGGCAAAGGCCGGCGTTTCGTCGACCTCGCGGCGGATGATGTAGCCGGCCACGATCACGAGGAAGCTCAGCAGGAACGGAATGCGCCAGCCCCACGAGTTGAAGGCTTCTTCAGGCATGTAGTGCGCAAGCGGCAGGAACACGGCGGCCGCCAAAATCTGGCCGGCCTGCACGCCCTGCAAGGTAAAGCTCGCGAAGAAGCCGCGGCGCCCGAACGGCGCGTGCTCCAAAATCATCGAGCTCGCGCCCGAGATTTCACCGGCGACCGCAAAGCCCTGCACCAGGCGCAGCAGCACCAGCAGCGCGGGGGCCAGCAGGCCGACCTGGTCGTAGGTGGGCAGCAGGCCCACGGCCACGGTCGAGAAACCCATGAGGAACATGCACAGCACCAGCACCTGCTTGCGCCCGTGCGTGTCGCCCCAGTGGCCGAGCACGAAGGCGCCGATGGGGCGCGCCACATAGCCCACGCCGTAGGTCGCCAGCGACGCAATGATGGCCGTGGTCGGGTCGCCCTTGGGGAAGAAGATCTGCGGAAAGATCAGCGCCGCGGCGGTCGCGTAGATGAAGAAGTCGTAGTACTCCAGCGCCGAGCCGATCCAGCCGCTGGCGGCGGCTTTCTTCGACTGGTGCCTGCCTTGCGGCTCTTTGGCTGAGGGATTGGCCATGGGTTGTCTCCAGGGGTGTGACTAAGGTGACGGATGCGAGGGGGAAAAATCAGTCTTGTTGTTGCTGCGGCTGCTGTGGCTGCTGTGCTTGCGACGCCATGCGCGCGGGTGCGTTGAGCGCGCCGTAGGCGTCGTAGCCGCCCATGCGCTGCGCGACCTCGAAGAAGAGGCCGCCTTCGAAACTCTCGGTGTAGATGTGCAGGTAGTCGCCCGCCGCCGAGCGGTCGAACAGCACGCCCGCTTCGCGCATGCGCGCCAGCAACTCGGGCGCCACGTCGATGCGCGTGGCGAGGTCGTCGTAGTAGTTGTCCGAGATCGGCACGAAGCGCGTGCCGTTGGCGCGCAGCCGGGCCACGGTGTCGAAGATGTCGTTGCAGTCGAGCGCGATGTGGTGCACCGCGCCGCCGCCGGTCACGCTCAGCGTGCGCGCCGTGCGCGTGCGCTGGCTCAGCGACACGTTCAGCACCAGCCGCAGGCTGCGGTCGGCATTGGCCACGCCGCGGCTGCGAATCAGACCGAAGGGGTCGGCCAGCTCCAGGCTCTCGCCGGGCTCCAGGCCGAGCACGGCGCGCGTGAACAGCACCCAGGTGTCGAGCTGATCGAGCGCCAGGCCCAGTGCCACGTGGTCGATGCGCGTGAGGCCGGCATCGCGGTCGTCGGGGCCAGCGTCCTCGAGGATGAAGTCGGTCTCGTACAGCCCGTTGGCACCCAGTGCCTCGGGCACGAAATGGATCAGGTTGCCGCCCGGCGCCACGATGGCCGGCACGCGCAGTTCGTTCGGGCCGACCGGGCTGTCGTGGCGCAACGAGCGCATGGCGGTCGCACGGCCCACGGCCGCGAGCGGGTCGGCGCAGCGCACGCCCAGCGCGCACACCGAGGTGCCATGCGCCTCGAAGCGGCGGCGCGCAAACGAATCGGGCTGCGCGTTGACGATGAAATGGATGCCGCCCTGGCGGTACAGCGTGACGGCCTTGGAACGGTGGCGCCCGACACGGCGGCACCCCAGCTGCCCGAGCAGCGAACCGAGCGTGACGGCCGAGGCCTCGTCGGCCGCGAACTCGATGAACGACAGGCCCGAAAGCACCGGCGCGGGTGGCGGGTTGAACAGCTCCACGCGCTGCGGCTGCACGGGTGCATCGCTGGCGGCCAGCCGCTCGCGCGTTTCGCTTTCGAGGTACAGCAGCGAGCGCATCGCATCGACGGCGGTGCGGCGGTTCGGCGTCTCGCGGAAGATGTCGTTGAAGATCTCGAGCGACAGCGGCCCGGTGTAGCCCGCGCGCAGCACCTGTTCGAAGAAGCCGGTCACGTCGAAATCGCCCTGCCCCGGGAACGAGCGGTGGTGGCGCGCCCACTGCAGCACGTCCATCGACAGCAACGGCGCGTCGGCCATCTGCACGAAGAAGATTTTTTCGCCCGGAATGGCGGCGATGCCCGCCGGATCGTCCTTCAGCGACAGCGTGTGGAAGCTGTCCAGGATCAGCCCGAGGTGCGGGTGGTCGGCGCGCTGCACGATGTCCCAGGCCTGGGCGTAGCGCGAGGTGTGGCGGCCCCAGGCCAGCGCCTCGAAGCCCACGCGCAGGTTGCGGCGCGCGGCGCGCTCGGCCAGTTCGTGCAGCTGGGCCGCGGCACGCGCCGGGTCGTTCAGCGACAGCGGCGAGGTGTTGGAGCAGCACAGCACCATCGGTGCGCCCATGGCTTCCATGAGGTCGAACTTGCGTTCGGCGCGCTCCAGGCTGCGCTGGAACTGCGCTTCGGGCATGCCTTCGAAATCGCGGAACGGCTGGTACAGGTCGATAGCCAGGCCCAGGTCGGACGCGATGCGGCGCAGCTCGGCGGCGGTGCCGCGGAAGTTGACGAAATCGGCTTCGAACAGCTCGATGCCGTCGAAGCCTGCAGCCGCAATGGCTTCGAGCTTCTGGCGGAGGGTGCCGCTGAGCGAGACGGTGGCAATGGCGCGGTGCATGGGATGGACTGTAGAAAGAGCCCGGGCGCGCCACAACGCAAATCAGCCCCTCCTGATCGATGATCGCACGCTGCCGATCATCATTCGCACGAAATAGGGGTTACACCTAGCCCGCGCGGGGGTGCGGGTCGGGTGCTTTTTCAGAGGCTGCGCCAGTAATCGATCAGCATCTGCGCGAACTCGACCGGCTGCTCCACCGCGCTCAGGTGCGCGGCGTCGATGGTCGCCAGCCGCGCGCCCGGGATCTGCGCCACCATGGCTTCGGACATGGCCATCGGCGTGGCCTCGTCCTGCAGCCCGCCGATCACCAGCGTGGGCGTGGCGATGCGGCGGTTGCTGTCGCGGAAGTCGATGGCGGCGACGGCATTGCAGCTCTCGATGTAGCCCTGGGCATCGGTGCGCACCAGCGCGTCGTGCAAGGTGCGCGCGGCCACCGCGCCTTCGGGCGTGGCGGCATAAGCCGGCGTGAGCCAGCGCGCCACGGCGCCGGGGGCGATGGCGGCCACGCCCTTGGCGGCCACGGTTTCCGCGCGCAGGCGCCACGGCGCCTGGTCGGGGTAGTGCGCGGCCGAATTGGCGATGACCACGGTCTTCAGCTGTTTGGGGTGCCGCACCGCCAGTGCCTGCGCGGTCATGCCGCCCATCGACAGGCCGACGAAATGCACGGGCTCGCCGCCCGTTTCGCGCGCGATGAGGTCGGCTGCGTCCTGCGCCAGCGTTTCCACGCGCAGCACGCCGGGCACCACCTCAGAGCCGCCGTGGTTGCGGTGGTCGTAGCGGATCACCGTGTGGGCGCGCGCGAGTTGCGCGGCCACGCCGTCCCACATGTGCAGGTCGCAGCCGAGCGCATGGCTGAGCACCACAAAGGGGCCTTCGCCTTCGCGCACGACATTCAGGCGGGGGGTGGAAGTGGTCATGGGGTGGAGTCCTTCTTTGGGGAGGATGGAGAAGCAGGTTGCGGGAGACGCGGCAGCCACAGGAACGCGATGGCCAGCAGCACGACGCCGGCCATCAGCATCGGCACGACCATCGGCCAGGCGCCGTAAGAAAAACTGGTGTCGACAAACAGCGCGGCGACCTGCCCCACGCAGAACGCGACCATCATCATGCCGAAACCGGACCACGACACGGCCCGCCCCGCCAGGTGCGGCAGGTCGCCCACGGCGCCGGCCTGACCGCAGGGCTGGTGGATGCCGTGGCCGAGGCAGTACACGGCGTGGCCCGCCAGCAGCGGCACGGCGCTGTGCGGCAGCAGCCAGCAGCCCAGCGCCTGGATGACGGCGCCCGTGATGCTCAGCACTGCGCCCAGGCGCACGGTGCGCATCGGACCGAAGCGGCGCAGCAGGCTGCGGCACATCGTGGTGCTGAAGATGTAGACCAGCGAGCCGCCGGCCGGAATCCAGCCGTACCACGCAGGCGACCAGCCGAGGTAGCCGATGTAGACCATCGGCGAGAGCAGCAGGAAGCAGAACAGCCCGCCATAGGTGGTCGCCGCCACCGAGGCCCAGGCGCGGAACGAGCGGCTCGCGAACACCGCGCGCGTGCTGCCGCGCGGTGCGGACGATTCGCCGGTCATTGGCTTGCGCGTTTCATCGAACGAGCGCCAGCACAGTGCGAACAGCACCGCTGCGTAGACCGCCATCACGACCATCACCCAGCGCCAGCCTGCGCCCTGCACCAGCCAGGCGCCCAACAGCGGCGCCACCAGCCCGACCATGCCCAGGCCCGTGAGGCCCCGCGCCATGACGTGCGGGCCCTCGTGCGCCGGATACAGGTCGCGCACCGCGGCGCGTGAGCACACGAGAATCGCCGCCATCGAAAAACCCTGCAGCGTGCGCCAGCCCGCAAGCACCGCCACGCTGCCCGCAAAGGCACCGCCGAAAGCCGCGACCACATAGCAGGCCAGCCCCGCCAGCAGCACCGGCCGGCGGCCGAAGCGGTCGGCCAGCGGGCCGCACAGCAGCTGCGCAAAGCCGAAGGCCAGCACGAACAGCGTGAGGCTGGTGCTGGCCGAGCCCAACTCCTTCGCGATGGCGGGGAGCGCGGGCAGATAGCTGTCCGTGGCGACCGGCTGCGCGGCCAGCAGCAGCGGCAGCAGCAAGGTGAAACTGACGTCGAACCGGCCCTTCTTCGGGGCGACCGGCGCGTTCACTGCGCCGCGGGCGGAGCGGACGGAGCGAGCGTTGCGGGCAGCAGGCCCTTCTCGCGCAGGATGTTCGTCGCGATGCCGAACGCGTGGTTGGCCACCGGCACGCCGCAGTAGATGGCGGCCATCATGATCACTTCCTTGATCTCGTCGGGCGTCAGGCGCGACTCGGGCGGGCCGTCGAGTGCGGCGCGCACGTGCATCGCGAATTCCTCGTACGCATGGATGCCCAGCATCATCGACAGCACCATGAAGCGGCGCGTCTTGTCGCCCAGCGCGGGCCGGCCCCAGATGTCGTTCCACGCGTGGCGCGTGATGAGCTCCTGGAACTCGGCGTTGAAGCCGTTGCGGTTGGCGAGCGACTTGTCGACCCAGGCGTCGCCGAGCACGCGGCGGCGGTTGACGAGGCCGTCTTCGTAGGGGTTGCTCGGGGTGGCGTCGGGGGCGGTCATTGCGAGAGTTCCTTGTCGGATGAGAGTTGGGCTTGCAGGGCTTTCACCTCTGCCACAGCGGTCTGCCCGGCGTTCACGGCGAGCGCGGGGTCGAACCATTCGTCGGCCGCATCACGCGGCAGCTCGGCACGCAGCCGGTCGATGTTGGCGCGCATGCGCGCCGCATCGACCTGCAGGCCGGGCAAGGCACCGGCCATGGCGCGCACGCTGCCATGCGCCGACATCAACAGCTGCGGCCATTCGGCCAGCTCGGCCTGCCAGGCGCCGAGCGCGCGTTCGTGCTGTTGCGGCATCGCGCCGAGCAAGGCGGCCACGCGCTGCGGCGCGCGGTGCGCGGCGGCGATGGCGACCATCGAGGCCACAGGGTTGCGCTTGTGCGGCATCGCCGACGAGCCGCCGCGCCCGGGTTCGCTGGGCTCGGCGACCTCGGCCACTTCGTACTGGCCGAGCAGCGAAATGTCGACCGCGACCTTGCCGAGGCTGCCCGTCATCAGGCCGAGTTCGCAACCAAGCGCGACCCATTCGTCGCGCTGCGTGTGCCACGTCGCGCCAGGGTCGCCCAGGCCGAGTTCCTTCGCCATGCGCTGGCGCACCGCGGCGCCCTGCCCCTTCATCTGCGCCAGCGTGCCGACGGCGCCGCCGAGCTGCAGCTGCAGCGCATGCTTCGCGGCGGCGCGCAGGCGCATGCGGCTGCGCACCAGTGGCGCGGCCCAGCCGGCGCACTTGAAGCCGAAGCTGGTGACCGAGGCCGGCTGCATCAGCGTGCGCGCGAGCATCGGCGTCTCGGCGTGCTGCACGGCCAGGCGCAGCAACGCATCGGCGGCCTTGGCGAGGTCGGTCTCGACGAGCGCGACGGCTTCGCGCGTGACCAGCGCCATCGCGCTGTCGATCACGTCCTGGCTGGTGCTGCCGAAGTGCACGAAGGGCACGGCCTCGGCATTGAACAGGCCCACCGCTTCGCGCAGCGCCTTCACCAACGGAATGGCGACGCTGCCCGCGCGTCCGCTCTCGCGCACGATCTTGGCCACGTCGAACAGCTCGACCTTGCAGCTGCTGACGATCGAATGCGCGGCGCTCTCGGGAATCAGCCCCTCGGCCGCCTGCGCGCGCGCAAGCGCCGCCTCGAAGCGCAGCATGGCGTCGACGAAGGCGCGGTCGCTGAAGGCGCCCAGCGTTTCGGAGGTGGAAAGGAAGCCTTCAAAAATGCTCATGCGTGTTCCGGTGTTTTCAGTATTTCAGTTGCGCCACGGCGCGCAGTTCTTCAGGCGAGGCGGTGCCGAAGCCGAAGAACTCGAGGTAGGCCGGGATCATTTCGAACAGCATGTCGGTGCCCACCTGCACCTGGCAGCCCTTGGCCTTGGCGGCCTGCAGCAGCGGCGTGTATTCGGTCTTCATGACGACCTCGCCGACGAAGGTGTCGGGGGCGATGCGGTCCACGTCGAACGGCAGCGGGTCGGTGTCCTTCATGCCCAGCGGCGTGGCGTTGACGACGATGTCGTAGCCCGCCGGGTCTTTCGAGCCCGTGGCGACCTTCATCTGCGGGTAGTGTTCGCGCAGCCGCGCGGCCAGTGCCTGCGCGGAGGCGTCGCTCATGTCGAACAGCATCAGCTCGGCCGCGCCGGCCGCGGCGATCGATGCCGCAATGGCCGACCCGACACCGCCCGTGCCCGACACCAGCACCCGCGTGCCCTTGAACAGGCGCCCCTTGCGTTCCACGCCGCGCACGAAACCCGCGCCGTCGAACTGGTCGCCCAGCAGGCTGCCATCGGGCCGCTTGAGCACGGCGTTGCAGGCGCCCGCGACGCGCGCAGTGGGCGTGACCTCGTCGACCAGCGACATCGTCGTCACCTTGTGCGGCATCGTGACCAACGCACCGCGCAGGTTCGAGAACTTGAAGATCTGCGCGAGCGACACCGCGTAGTCCTCGGGCTTCACGCCCATGGGCACCACCACAGCGTCGATGCCCTGCTTGTCGAACCAGGGGTTGTAGATCATCGGCGCCTTGAAGGCTTCGGTGGGGTAGCCGATGTGGGCGATGAGCGTGGTCTTGCCGGAGATCATGAGAGTCGTCTTGTTCAGGAAGGTGCGGGCTCAGGCCACGCTCGGAGACTGGTAGCGCAACGGGGTTGCGATCTCGGCGTGCATCGCCGGCGGGTAGATGAGCTCGCGCAGAAAGTCGGCATCGGCCTGCATCGCATCCGCCGCGTCGAGGTGGCCGAAGTAGCGAAAGTAATGCGGCATCTGCTGCACCAGCATCTCGAAGCCGGCCTGTGCATTGAGCCCGCGCGCACGTGCCGCACGCACCAGCGGCGTGGGCTGGTTGCGCAGCAGGATGTCGAACAGCGCCGCGTGCGGCGCCATGCGCGCCACGTCGAGCGGCAGCGCATCGTCTTCGGCCAGGCCGAGCGGCGTGGCGTTGATCACGAGGTCGTAGCCCTCGGGCGCGTTGCTGTCGACCGCGATCACGGTCGCATCGAAGAAGGCGTCGAGCTTGGCGGCCACGCCCGCGGCCTTGCCGGAGGCGGTGTCGAAGAAGGCGATGTATTCGGCGCCGTTCACCGTGCCGCCTTCGGCCAGCGCCACGCCGATGGCCGCGGCACTCACGCCCGCGCCGAGGATCAGCACGCGCTTGCCGCGGAACGGCACATTGCAGCGGTCGAGCGCGCCGATCAGGCCTTCGCCGTCGAACAGGTCGCCTTCGAGCTGGTCGCCCTCGGTGCGGCGCACCACGTTGACCGAGCCCGCCACGCGGCCGAACAAGCCGCAGCCGTCGAGCAGGTCGACCACGCGCGGCTTGTGCGGCGGCGCGATCACCATGCCGCGCACGTTGCGCGCCAGGAAGGCCGACTTCATGAACACCGCGAAGTCGCGCACCGGCACCTGCATGGGCACCAGCACGGCATCGATGCCGTAGCGCGCAAAGGCGGCGTTGAACATGCGCGGCAGCCGCACGTTGCGGACCGGGTCGCCGGGGATGAGGTAGGCCTGGGTGCTGCCAGTGATGAATGGGCTCATGGGCGTGCTTCCGTTCGTCAATCGCTCGTTTCGGGGCGGAACAGCGGGCTTTATAGACCCTTCGAGAGCTGCGTGCTGTCGAACCAACCATCAAACGCTCGATGATCAATCTTTGAAGTTCGTCAATCGATCAAATTACGGGTTTTCACTTAGCCATTTGGACTCTGCTGCCGTGCCGGACGCGGGCACACTTCCGCCCATGACCCCCACCAGCCCCGACGACTCGACCCCGCCCGCCGGCCTGGACAAGCGCGACTGGATCGCCGGGCTGGAGCGCGGCGTGAGCATCATCGAAGCCTTCGACGACGCCAACCCGCGCCTCACCGCCAGCCAGGCCGGCCAGCGCACGAACATGACGCGCACCGCCGCGCGGCGCTATCTGCTCACCCTGCAGCACATGGGCTACGTGGCGAGCGACGGCAAGCTGTTCTGGCTCACGCCGCGCGTGCTGCGCCTGGGTCAGTCGTACCTCGAATCGGCCCGGCTGCCGCGCGTGGTGCAACCTTTTCTGCAGCGTGTGGCGGCGGGCACCAACGAGATCGCCTACCTCAGCGTGATGGACGGCGACGAGGTGGTCTACATCGCGCGCAACGGCCCCAACCGCAGCATGAGCACCGGCTACGTGCTCGGCGCGCGCGTGCCGGCGCAGGTGACGGCCTCGGGCATGCTGATGCTGGCGCTGCGCACCGACGCCGAGCTGAACGAGTGGCTGGCGATGCGGCAGCTGACGGTGTTCACCTCGCACACCATCGCGAGCATGGAGCGCATGAAGCTCGAGCTGGCGCGCATCCGCGCCCAGGGCTGGGCGCTGTCGGAACAGCAGCTCGACCTGAACTCCCGCGGCATCGCCGTGCCGCTGCGCGACCGCCACGGCGCGCTGGTGGGCGCGCTCAACATCACGATGCCGATGGGGCATGAGAGTTCGGAAGACGCGGTGGCGCGCGTGCTGCCGGTGTTGCGCGAGACGGCGCAGGCGATGCGCAACCTGATCTGATCTGATCTGATCTGATCTGATCTGATCTGAAGCGGCGGCGCGTCGGCCGTGCCGGCGCTTTCTTTCGAAGCGGTGCGACAGGCAGTCCTGCCGCGCCGCCTCACTTCACCTCACCGGCTCACCACTTCACCCGCACGCCCGCCGCCGCATTGATGGAGCTGCCCACCCGCGCCTCGCCGCCTGCGGCCCACTGCTTGCCGAGTTCGCCGTAGAGGCTGGTGCGCTGGCTCACCGCCAGCGTGAAGCCCGCGGCCAGCTCGGTGCTCGTGCCGCCGATGGGCGCGCCGACGGGCGTGATCGCCGCCGGGTTCACGAAGCGCGCGACGTCGTTGCCCTTGGCGCTGCGATAGACGTTCAGACGCGCATAGGGCTGCAGCGTGCCGGCGCCGGTCGCGAAGCTGCCCTTGATGCGCACGCCCGCCCGGCCGATCCAGCCGCTGTCCGCATCCTGCTGCACGAGTGCGCCCGAGATGGACACATCGTCAAGCCGCAGCCGTTGGTGGATCAGCTGCAGTTGCGGTTCCACCGACCAGCCGCCCGCGCCGATCGCGAAGGCCTTGCCTACTTCGATCGATGCCAGGAAGCTGTTGCCCTTGCCCGAGACGCCCGCACTCAGGAACGGCTGCACCGTGTAGCGGTGGCGGCCGGCCTGCAGCACCGCATCGGCATAGAAGCCATCCGCGGTGATGAAGGTGCCGTAGAGGCCCAGGTACTGGCTGCGCAGGTCGTTGCTGCCCGCGGCGGTGTTCAGGAGGCCGCTGCTGAAGCCGCTGGTGCGGGTGCTACCTTCGAACTGGCCCACGTAGATGCCCGCGCGCCAGTCCGGGTTGGCCCACAGGTCGGTGCCGGCCTGCAGCCCGGTCAGACGGCCCTCGCCGTGCGGCGAGACGGTGCCGCCCTGGCGGATGTCCATGTCGGTGGAGATCAGCCGGCCCCAGGCGCGGCGGTTGTTGCCGTCGGTGCCCTGCGTTGCTCCCGCGCCGCCGCGCACGTCGTCGTCGCCGATGCGTTGGCTCAGGCTCGCGAGCATGCCCAGGTTGCCCTGGCGCAGCTGGTGGGGCAGCGCCGCGAACAGCGAGGCCTCAGCGCGGTAGGTCGGCAACCCGGCACCGCCGGAAGTGCCCGGAGTGCCCGTGCCCGGCGTGCCCGGTTCGGCCTCGGTGCGCAGGTACCAGTTCTCGCCGCCGCCGCTGGCGTCGCCCGCGTACAGCCGGTACTCGAAGGCACCGGCATCGACATGGCCGCCCGAGAGCGCGAAGGCGTCCTTGGTGGTCTGCGCGGTGGTGGTCGCGCCGTTGCGCGCGCTGATGAGCTCGATGCCCGCGCCGCTGGTGCGTGCGCCCAGGCCGCCGAGGTTGGAAATCTGCACCGTCGTGCGTCCACTCGCGCTGGCGGCAGCACCATCGAGCACGAGGCGGTCGGCGGTGCCGGGGTTGTCCAGTTTCGCGGCCAGGCGCAGTACACCGTTGCTGCCGACGTAGGGGCCGGTCAGCGTGAGCGTGGTGCCGGGCGTGCTGCCCAGCAGCGAGACGGTGCCTGCGTTGTTCAGGCCTGCCATCTTCTGGCTGAAGCCCGCCAGATCGAGCGTGGCGCCGCTGGCCACCACGCCGCTCGACGCTGCGCTGAGGGCGTTGGCCGCGCCGGCCTTGAGGGTGCCCGCAACAACGCGGGTCTCGCCGCTGTAGCTGGCCGTGCCTGCGAGCGTGAGCGTGCCTGCACCCACCTTGACCAGCGAACCGCCGGCGCCGCTGATGGCGCCCGAGATCGTGTTGTCGCTGCCGACTGCACCGGTGGTCAGCGCCTTGGCGCCGAGCACCACATCGCCCGCGCCGCCGAGCGAGCCGATGCTCGTGCCGGTGGTGGCCAGGTCGATGCGCACCTGCGCGCCGACCGCATTGGTCACCGTGGCGCCGGCGGCATTCGCGCCGTCCTGCAGCCGCAGCGTGCCCTGGTTGGCAATGACCAGCGTGCCCGCGTCGGCCTTGCCGCCGAACTGCAGCGCCGCGCCCGAGGCGATGCCGACCGCGCCCGTGCCCAGCGCGCCGCTGGTGTCGGTGGCGAGCGTGCCCGCATCGACCAGCGTGCCGCCGCTGTAGCTGTTGGCACTGGCCAGCGTCAGCGTGCCGGCGCCGATCTTGCGCAGCTTGCCGGTGCCGCTCATCGCGCCGGCGTAGATGCCGGCGGTCTTGTCCTGATCGAACGCGACCTCGGCGTTGTTGACGATGTTGCCCTGCAGGCTGGTGGCGCTGCCCTGCAGCACGCCGCCCTTGACGGTGGTGCCACCGGTGTAGGTGTTGAGACCCCCGAGGATCAGCCGGCCCGCATCTTCCTTCGAGATGCCGCCCGCGCCCGAGAGCGCGACATTCATCGTCGCGGTCATGTTCACGCCCGCGGCCGTGTTGTCGCCCACACGCACCACCGCGTTGGCGTTGTCCAGCGTAAGGCCGTCGCCCTGCACCACGTAGCCGTCGACCGCGAACTGCGCACCGGCGATGCGCACCGCGCCGCCGCCGCCATCGACCGTCACGGTGCCGGCCTTGCCGCCGAACACCGCGAACTGGCTCTGTGCCCAGTTGGCGTTGAGCTTGCCGTCCATGTCGGTCCAGCCATCGCCCGGACTGCCCACGCGCCAGGTCCCGCTGCCGCCGGCCAGCTGGTTGTCGTTGTACTTGGTGCTGTCGCCGCCGTCCCAGAAGTTGAGCGACAGGCCCGCGCGGTTGACCAGGTTGACCTGGTTCGCCACAGAGGTCTGCACCTGCAGGTCGGCCAGCTTGGCGCCGGCCGGTACGGTGCCGATGTCCAGGCCGAAGTCGGTCAGCGTGCCGCCGTAACTCATGAGGCGATACAGCCCTGGCCCGAAAGTGCCGCCGGCCGACTGCGCGATGTTCAGCGTGCCATTCAGTTGCAGATTGCCCGTGACATCGATCAGGTCGTTGAGCGCGCCGCCGGGCACGCCGGCCTGGCCGAGTTCGTAGTTCAGCGTGGCGCCGCCGCCCAGTGCGAGCGCACCGAGCGTCAGCGTGCCGGGGCTGTTGCCCGCGGCGAGGATGCCGCCGTCGGCGACGAAGACCGCGCCCGTGATGGTGCCGCTGCCCGCGAGCGTGGCGCCCGTCTGCACCTGCACGCCGCCCGTGCCCGTGGCGCTGCCGCTCTTGTTGTTCACGCTCAACGTGCCGCCAGTCACCTGGGTGCCGCCGGTGTAGGTGTTGGCGCCCGACAGCGTGAGCGTGCCGCCGCCCACCTTGACGATCGAGCCGCCGGCGCCGCCGGTGCCGCTGATCGTGCCCGACAAGGTGCTGTCGCCGCCGCTGCCGCCGAGCGTGAGTGCGCTGCCGCCGAGCACCAGATCGCCCGCGCCGCTGAGCGAACCGAAGCTCACACCGATCACCGCCTGGTCGATGCGCACCTGCGCGCCGGCCTGGTTGATCACCGTGGCCTTGTCGGCCGAGGCATAGTCGGCAAAGTCCAGCACCCCGCCCGCGGCGTTGGTGATGGTCGACGTGCCGGCGCTTGCCTGTGTCTGGAAGCGCACCGAGCCCTGGTTGTAGATGGCCGCGCCGCCCGCATCGGCGTAGATGCCGAACAGCAGCCTGCCGGGGGCCGCGACGCTCACCGGGCCGCTGCCCAGGGCGCCGGTGACATCGGTGGAGAGCAAGCCGCCATCGACGAAGGTGCCGCCCGTGTAGGTGTTCGCGCTGCCCAGCAGCAGAATGCCGCCGCCGATCTTGCGCAGCCGGCCGCTGCCGCTCATCACGCCGTTATAGGAACCGACGGCGAACTGGTTCGGGTCGAAGACAACCTCGGCGTTGTTGACGATGTTCCCTCGCAGGCTCAGCGTGTCGCCCACCAGCACGCCGGCCTTGACGGTGGTGCCGCCGGTGTAGCTGCTGGTGCCGCGCAGCACCAGCGTGCCCACGTCGTCCTTGACCAGGCCGCCCGTGCCGGTGAGTGCGACATTCATCGTTGCACTGCGCGTGGTGTCTGTGCCCGAGCCATCGCCCACGCGCACCACCGTGCCCGAGGCGCCGAGCTCGATCGCATCGCCCTGCACCACATAGCCATCGGCCGCGAACTGCGCGCCGATGATGCGCACCGTGCCGCCCGCGTTGCTGACATTGACGGTGCCGCCCGTGCCGCCGAACACCGCGAGCTGGTCTTGCGCCCACGCCGCGTTGATCTTGCCGTCGGCGTCGGTCCAGCCGTCGCCGGGCACGCCCACGCGCCAGGTGCCCGCGCCGCCGGCGATCTTGCCGTCGTTGTACTTGCCGGCGTCGCCGCCGTCCCAGAATTTCAGCTCAAGGCCCGCGCGGTTGACCAGGTTGACCTGCTGGGCCACCGAGGTCTGCACCTGAAGGTCCGTGGCCGCGACCGGCGTGCTGCCGATGTCCAAGCCGTTGTTGGCAAGCGTGCCGGTGTAGTCGATCAGGCGGTAGATGCCCGCGCCGAACGTGCCGCCCTTGGACTGCGCCACGTTGAGCGTGCCGTCGAGCCGCAGGTTGCCGTTGACCTTGATCAGGTCATTGAGCAAACCGCCGGCGGTGCCGGCCTGGCCAAGGTCGTAGTTGAGCACCGCGCCCTCGTCGAGGCTCAAGCTGCCGAGCGTCAGCGTGCCGGCGCTGCCATTGCCGGCCGACAGCACGCCGTCCTTGTCGACGGTGACCGCGCCCGCGATGCTGCCGCTGCCTGCGAGCGCCCCGCCGCCGAACACCCGCACCGCGCCGCTGCCGGTCGCACTGCCGCTCACGTTGTTCACGCTCAGCGTGCCGGCTGCAATGGTGGTGCCGCCGGTATAGGTATTGGCACCGCTCAACGCGAGCGTGCCAGCGCCGACCTTGACGATCGAGCCGCCCGTGCCCGAGCCCGGCTGCGAGAAGATGCTGCCCTTGTCGCTGACGGTGCCCGAGATCGTGTCGCTGTGGCCCAGCCCGCCGAGCGAGAGTCGCGTGGCGCCCAGGACCACGGCGCCGCCGCCCGAAACCGCACCGAGCTCCACAGCGGACTTGCCCGTCGCGCCCGACACATCGAGCGTGGCGCCTGCGGCGTTGGCGACCGAGGCATTCGTGCCCGTCGCGCCATCGACGAAGCGCACCAGGCCGCCGGCCGTGTTGACGATCTGCGCACTGCCGGCTGTGGACGTCTGGCCGAAGGCCAACAAGCTCTTGCTTCCGTTGGTGATCGTCGCCGCTCCGGCGCTGGCGCTCTCGAAGAAGTTGATCGCCCCGCCCGCGTTGGTGATGGTCGATGCACCGGCATTCGAATTGCCGCCGAACTGCAACGCGTTCGCTCCGACCATCTGCCAGGTCGCACCATTGAGCGTGATCTTCGAGGAAGCGGCCGTGGCGCTCTGGGCAAACGACAGCGTGTTGCCGCTGTCCGCGCCTGCGACGCGGCCCACCGTGTACGCGTTGCCACCGGCGCTCGCCTTGTCGCTGAAGATCAACTGCGAGCCGACGCCCTGCTGCTGCACCGCGCCGCTGCCGAGCACGCCGGTCACGGTCGTGAAGATGCTCACGCCGTCCTGCAACACCGTGCCGCCGCTGTAGTTGTTGGCCGCCATGAGGCCCAGGGAGCCGCCCTTGCCGGTGACGGTGAGCAAACCGCTGCCGGTGATGGCGCCGCCCACGCCGAAGAAGTTGTTGCCCAGGTCGAGGGTGCCGCCGCCGGCGCCGAGCGCGACGTTGCGCATGCTGAAGAACGGCGCGGAACCCGTGGCGATGCGCAGGGTGCCGCCGTCCAGCGCCAGGCCCGTGCCGAACGCGCCGAGGTTGGTGTCGCCCGAGATCTGCAGGATGCCGCCCTTGACCGTCGTGCCGCCGCTGTAGCTGTTGATGCCGGTCAGCACCAGCGTGCCGCCCTCGTCCTTGACCAGTCCGCCCGTGCCGCCGATCGCCGCGTGGATGGTGGCGGTCATGCCCGCGCTCGCCGCCGTGCTGTCGCCCACGCGCACCGTGGTGTTCGCCGCGCTGATCGTGAGCGGATCGCCATTGACCACATAGCCGTCGACCGCGAACTGCGCGCCGCCCATGCGCACCGGACCGCCCGCGCTCTGGTTGTCCACCGTGATGGTGCCGGCCTTGCCGCTGAAGATCGCGATGCCGTCCTGCTGCCAGCCCCCGTTGAGCTTGCCATCGACGCTGGTCCAGCTGGCGGTCGAGCCGCCCGCGCGCCAGGTGCCGCTGCCGCCCGCGATCTTGCCGTCGTTGAAGTTCGCCGAGTCGCCGCCGTCCCACAGGCCGAGCGTCGCGCCATCGAGACGGACCAGGTTCACCTGGTTGGCGACGCTGGTCTGCACCTGCAGGTTCTTCGCATCCGTCGGCGCGGTGCCGATGTTCAGGCCGTTGTCGGTCAGCATGCCTGTGTAGTCGATCAGCCGGTACAGGCCCGCGCCGAACTTGCCGCCCGTGGACTCGGCCACATTGAGCGTGCCGTCGAGCCGCAGATCTCCGTTGACATGGATCAGGTCGTTGAGCGCGCCGCCCGCCACGCCAGCTTGACCGAGCTCGTAGTTCAGAACGGAGTTGGCGCCGAGCCTCAGTCCGCCGACGGTCAGCGTGCCTGCAGCGCCATTGCCCGGCGACAGCAAGCCCGTGCCCACGCCCACCGTGCCGGCAATGCTGCCGCTGCCGGTGAGCGTCCCGCTCGACTGCACCACCACGGCGCCGCTGCCGGTGGCGCTGCCGCTCGCGTTGATGACTGCGAGCGTGGTGCCCGAGACGTTCGTGCCGCCGCTGTAGGTGTTGGCGCCAGTCAGCGCCACCGCTCCCAGGCCGCTGAGCGCGAGCGCGCCGCCGCCGTCGATCGTGCCGGTCAGCGCCAGCGGATTCGTGCCACTGACGTTGAGCGTCGTGCCGGCGCTCAACGTCAGGGCATTGCCCACCACGGTGCCCGTCACGCTGGCGCGCAGGTTCGCGTTGCCGGTCACTGCGAGTGCGCCAGGACCCAGGGCGAGGTTGCTGCCCACGTCCAGCGTACCGCCCTGCAGCGTCGTGCCGCCGTAGTTGTTGTTGCCGCTCAGCGTGAGCGTGCCGGCGCCGTTCTTGATGAGGCCACCGATGCCGCTGACGGTGCCGCCCAACGTGAAGTTGTTGTTGCCCTGCACGGTCAGGTTGCCGACAAGGTTCACGTTCTGGGCCAGCGTGAGGCCGTTCGCCGCGGCCTGGATCGCGCCGCCGTTGCCCATCAGCGTGCCGGTGCCGAAGGCGCCTGCGTCATCGAAGATCGCGACGCCGCCGTTGAGCAGGGCGCTGCCGCTGACCACCGGGCCGTTCAGGGTCCAGGTGCCGCTGTTGACCTGGAGGTTCTCGAAGTTCAGGTACTGCGCGGCCTTGATCTCGCCCGAGGCAGCACCACCGCCGGCGTTGCGCAGCACCAGCGTGTCGGTGCCACCAACGCCCGCATCGACGGTGCCGGCGGCCGCGAAATTCAGCGTGCCGCCCGACGGCGCCGCCACCACAGTGGCCGGCACCAGGCTCGGTCCGCCGTTGATGGACGAGCCTGTGGCCGCGATGAAGGTGTCGTTGCGCGCCCCGGTGCCGAGCGAAACGCTGCCGTTGATCGTGCCCGCGTTGGTGAAACTGTTGCCGCTGGAAGTCGGGCTCTCGAACGCGATGCGGCCGGTGATCGTGCCGGTGTTCACCATGTTGATCTGGCCGCCACCATAGACGGCGACCACCGCTGCATCGGCCTCGGCCAGTGTCGCTTTGGCGATAGCCCCGGTGGTCATCGTTCCGTTGTTGGTGATCGTCGTGATACCGCCGCCGCCGTTCTGCAGCGCGAGCGCCAGGCCGGCCAGGCCGACGGACGCATCCCTGGTGCCACTGATCGTCCCGTTGTTGATGACGGTGGCCGTACTGGCCCCGCCGTTGCCCATCACAACGCCCGTGGACAGGTTCGCGGTGCCGTTGCCGAACAGCAGCGGATCGATCTGGCCGTTGTTCGTGAGCTTGATGTCGGAACCCGTCAGCGTCATTGCGCTGCCGCTTCCACCCGGCAGCACGCCGACGGTCGCCCCGGCGTTCACCGTGACGTTCAGGTTGCTGGCGCCGTTCGCATAGTCCGGCGCCAGCAGGGGGGCGGCACCGTCGCAGGTCACGTCGTTGAATGCAACCGTGCACACCGCCTGCGCCGGAAGGAAGCTGGTCGCCAAAAACGCGAGCGCAGCGCCCGCCACTGTCGCCGTGCCGCTGCCCTTGCCGCAGCCCTTCGCCAGTTCCGATGCAACACGAAACCGGCCCAGACGACGGTCGAAGATCACGCGGTAGATGTGATTCACAGGTCTCTCCTCCAATTTTGTAAATCAATGTTATCCAGCCGATGAATCCGAGGTCTCCGTGGATGCGAGAAATCGGCGAAGGACCGAAAGGAAGGCGAGGAAGTGTCTGGAAGCCACAACATTCCGAAGCCCACGCCAGTTGTTGCGTCCGCGACCGGCAGCGCGACGCCATCCCGTTCGGCCATCGGGCTGCATCCAGAGAGGCACTGACAGCATTCCGACAGCATCCGCCCGGCAGGATGCGGGCTTCCAACCAAAAAACACTGGAGACAAGCCATGTCCGATCGCTTCCCCACCGACGCCCACACCCGCCGCCACTGGCTGCAAGCCGGCGGCGCCCTCACCCTCGGCGGCCTGCTGCCTTCGATGGCCTTTGCGCAGGACGCCTGGCCCAGCAAGTCGGTGCGTTTCGTCGTGCCCTTCGCACCGGGTGGCAGCTCGGAAATCGTGGCGCGCTCCACGGCCGCCGAGCTGTCGCGCACGCTGGGCCAGAGCGTGTTCGTGGACAACAAGCCCGGCGCGGCCGGCAACATCGCCATGAGCGAGGTCGCACGCGCCACCGACCAGCACACACTGATCCTCGGCCACATCGGCACGCTGGCAGTCAACCCGTACATCTTCGCCAAGCTGCCCTACGACGCGAACAAGGACTTCAAGCCCGTGAGCCTGCTGGCCAAGGTGCCCAGCCTGTACGTGGTGCACCCCGACGTGCCGGCGAAGAACCTCAAGGAGTTCATCGCGTACGCCAAGAGCAAGCCCGGCAAGCTGAGCTACGGCTCGGCCGGCAACGGCAGCGCCGGCCACCTGGCCTTCGAGTACCTGAAGATGACGGCCGAGGTCTTCATGCTGCACGTGCCCTACCGCGGCACCGGCCCGATGGTGACCGACCTGCTCTCAGGCCGGCTCGACGCCTCGGCCATCGGCGCAGCGGCGATCATTCCGTTCATCAAGGCCGGCAAGGTGCGCTGCATCGCGACCGGCTCGGCCAAACGCCTGGCGCAACTGCCCGACGTGCCGACCGTCGCGGAACAAGGCTTCCCCGGCTTCGAGATGACGCAGTGGTACGGCATGCTCGCGCCGGCCAGCATCACGCCGGCGCAGATGACCAAGCTCTCGACCGAAACCATGAAGGCCGTGAAGTCGCCGGACTCGATCCAGCGACTCACCGCCGATGCGGCCGAGGCCGTGGGCGGCACGCCCGAGCAGTTCGCGCAGTTCATCACTGCCGAGCAGAACCGCTGGCAGAAGGTGATCGCAAGGGCAAACATCAAGCCTGATTAAGGCAAGCTGGCTCTAGCATCGGCGCCATGCGCATCCTGCTGGCCGAAGACGAACACACCCTGGGCACCTGGCTCTGCAAGGCGCTGGAGCATGCGGGCATCCAGGTCGAATGGGTGGACGATGGCCGGCTGGCCGACCGGGCCTTGCAGCAGCGCGACCACGACGCGCTGGTGCTCGACCTGGGCCTGCCCGGCATGGACGGCCACACGGTGCTGCAGCGGCTGCGCGAACGCGACCAGCGGCTGCCGGCGCTGATCCTCACGGCGCGCGATTCGCTGAACGAGCGTGTCGCGTCCCTCAACGCAGGTGCCGACGATTTCCTGGCCAAGCCCTTCGCGCTGGCCGAGCTCGAGGCGCGGCTGCACGCGCTGGTGCGCCGCGCACGCGGCGTGGAGCATCCGCGCCTGGCCTGCGGGCCGCTGGTGTACGACGGCGCACGCCGGCAGTTCA
The DNA here is from genome assembly GCF_943372545.1 of Variovorax sp. YR752. NCBI lineage: Bacteria > Pseudomonadati > Pseudomonadota > Betaproteobacteria > Burkholderiales > Comamonadaceae > Variovorax > Variovorax sp. YR752. The sequence continues at coordinate 23,586 of NZ_CALRZC010000114.1, forward strand.
CGCTGGGCGGCGAAGCGCTCGCCCTGTCACCGCGCGAACAGGCCGTGCTGCGCGCGCTGGTGCAGCGCAGCGGCGAGCCGCTGTCGAAGCAGCAGATCCTCGACCGCGTGTTCTCCGACGACGACGAAGTGCATCTCGAAGCGGTCGAGGTGCTGGTCTACCGGCTGCGCAAGCGGCTCGATGGCAGCGGCGTGCGCATCGTCACGCTGCGTGGCCTGGGCTACGTGCTGGAAGCGGACTGAGTGAGCGCGCTGCGCCGCTTCACCGACCGCCTGCGCCGCACCAGTCTGTGGCAGCGGCTCGCGCTGCTGCTGTTCCCCGCCCTGCTGCTGGTGACGGGCATCGAGCTGTGGATGACGCGGCACGACGCGCTGGCGGCTGCCAATGCGGCCTACGACCGCTCTCTGCTCGGCGCGCTCAAGTCGATCGACGCGAACATCTCCACGGCCTCGGGCGGGCTGTCGGTCGAGCTGCCGTACACGATGTTCGAATTCTTCGAGCTCACGGCCAGCGGGCAGGTGTTCTTTCGCGTCGCGACCTCCGACGGGCTGGTGGAGCTGGGCAGCGCCGACCTCCCCGCGCCGCCCGTCGAGCCCGCGATGGGCGTGCCGGCTTTCTACGACGCCACCTACTTCGGCGAGGCCGTGCGGCTCGCGGCCTACCGGCGCGACCTCGACCGTGCGCCGGCCGGCAGCACCGGGCGCAGCGTGCTGATCCAGGTCGGCGAAAGCACGCGTTCGCGCCAGGAGTTCACCAGCCGCTTCGTGCGCAGCGCCGCGCTGCGCGACGGGTTGATCCTCGCCATGCTGCTGTGCGGCACCGCGCTGGCGCTGGCCGCGGCGCTGCGGCCTCTCTCGCGGCTGGCGCGCGAGGTGCAGGCACGCACGCCCGACGACCTGACGCGCATTGCCGAGACCGACCTGCCCGCCGAGGTGCGCCCGCTGGTCGCCGCCGTGA
>NZ_CALRZC010000115.1:0-24442 GCF_943372545.1 Variovorax sp. YR752
TCAGCTCGGGCGGCAGATCCTTCGGCTCGATCACCTGCGCCGGCGCCATCACGGTCAGCCAGTGGCAGATGTTCTCGAGCTGGCGCACGTTGCCGGGAAAGTCGAAGCGCATCAGCTTGGCCAGCGCCGCATCGGTGATGCGCTTGGCCTCGACACCGAGCTCGCGCGCGCTCTTCTGCAGGAAGAACTTCGCCAATGACGGCACGTCTTCGCGGCGCTCGCGCAGCGCCGGCAGGCGCAGGCGGATCACGTTGAGGCGGTGGAACAGGTCTTCACGGAACACGCCCTGCTTGACGCGATCCTCGAGGTTCTGGTGTGTTGCGGCGATCACGCGCACGTTGGCGCGCATCGGGTTGTGGCCACCGACGCGGTAGAACTGCCCATCCGACAGCACGCGCAGCAGGCGCGTCTGCAGGTCGAAGGGCATGTCGCCGATCTCGTCGAGGAACAGCGTGCCGCCGTCGGCCTGCTCGAAGCGGCCGCGGCGAGTGGTCTGCGCGCCGGTGAAGGCACCGCGCTCGTGGCCGAACAGTTCGCTCTCGAGCAGGTCCTTCGGGATCGCCGCGGTGTTGATCGCCACGAAGGGGCCGCTGGCGCGCGGGCTGTGCTTGTGCAGCGCCTGCGCCACCAGTTCCTTGCCGGTGCCGGACTCGCCGGTGATCAGCACGGTGACCACACTCTGGCTGAGCCGGCCGATGGCGCGGAACACGTCCTGCATGGCCGGCGCCTGGCCGAGCATCTCGGGCATCTGCGCCTGCGCGCCGTCTCGCACCTCCTCGCGCAGGCTCTCGTCGACGGCGCGGCGGATCAGCTCCACCGCCTTGGGCACGTCGAAGGGCTTGGGCAGGTACTCGAAGGCGCCGCCCTGGAAGGCGCTGACGGCGCTATCCAGGTCAGAGTAGGCGGTCATGATGATGACCGGCAGGCCCGGGTGCATCGCCTTCACCTTGGTCAGCAGTTCGATGCCCGAGCCACCCGGCATGCGGATGTCGGAGACCAGCACCTGCGGCTCGTCGTCCTCCATCGCCGCGAGCACGTCGCGCGGGTTGGTGAAGCTGCGCACGGCCAGTTCCTCGCGCGCCAGTGCCTTCTCCAGCACGAAGCGGATGGATTGGTCGTCGTCAACGATCCAGATGGGTTTCATGCCCTGCCTGTGGTGGCCGCCCTGTCCGCCCGGCGGCGGCGCTTCAAGGCAGCGGGATCACGATCTTGAACAGCGTCCGGCCCGGTTCGCTCTCGCATTCGATCGTGCCCTGGTGTTGCTGCACGAAGGTCTGCGCGAGGGTGAGGCCGAGTCCCGAACCGCCATCCCGCCCCGACACCAGAGGATAGAAGATGTGTTCGCGGATGGACTCGGGCACGCCCGGGCCGTTGTCCTGGATATGCAATTCCAGTGCCAGACGATAGCGCTGCTTGCCCAGCGTCACCTGCCGCGCGATGCGTGTGCGCAGCGTGATCATCGCGTCGCCGCTGACGATGCGCTCGCCCAGCGCCTGCGCGGCGTTGTGGGCGATGTTGAGCACCGCCTGGATCAGCTGCTCGCGGTCACCGCGGAAGTCGGGAATGGAGACGTCGTAGTCGCGCTCGACCTGCAGCCCGCGCGGGAACTCCGCCAGGATCAGCGAGCGCACGCGCTCGCAGACCTCGTGGATGTTGACGTCGCTGACCACGTGCGGCTTGCGGTGCGGCGCGAGCAGCCGGTCGACCAGCGCCTGCAGCCGGTCGGCCTCGTTGATGATGACCTGCGTGTACTCGGTCAGCGCACGGCTCTCGACTTCCATCTCGAGCAGCTGCGCCGCACCGCGGATGCCGCCCAGCGGGTTCTTGATCTCGTGGGCGAGGTTGCGGATCAGCTCCTTGTTCGCCTTGGCCTGGCCGAGTGCGCGCTCCTCGCGGTCCTGGCGCGTCTGCTGCTCGATCTCGACCAGTTCGAGCAGCACGTGCGGCGTGCCGTCCATCTGGTTGACGATCGCGTGCACCGGCAGCGCATCGCCGCCGGCCGGGCCGGGGCGGCGCAGCAGTGCCTCCATGCGGCTGGTCGCGAACTCGTTGCGCGCGACGGCAGCGACCGTGTCACGCAGGATGTCGGCGTCGACGAACCAGTCGAACAGCGAGCCGCGCTGCACGCTGCGGCGCGACAGGCCGAGCACGTTCTCGAACGATGCGTTGGCAAAGATGCAGCGCCCTTCGGGCGAGACCACGGCGACCATGGTCGCGAGGTGGTCGAACGCCGCGTAGGTGGTGGCGTCGGTGGCCGCGCCGATCTTCACGACGGCGGCAGCTTGGCCAGTTCGCGCTTGATGGCGGCGATGTCGCTCTCCTTGCGCGTGATCGCGGCCTTCATCTCGGCCGTGCGGTCGAGGTACTTCTGGTAGTTGCGCTCGTCGCCGCGGCGCTCGGGCTCGCCGTTGTTGTATTCCTTCTGCAGCTGCGCGAGCTTCTCCTCTTCCTTCTTCAGTTCGGACTCGAGGATGCGGCGGGCGTCGCCGTCGCGCGCTCGCTGCTGTGCCGGATCGACCTTGGCATCGGCCGGCCGCGTGCCGCTGGCCGCCGGCACCGGGTTGCCGGCGCGCGGGCGCTGGCCCTGGATGACGGTGATCGGCGCGCCTTCGAGCGGCTTGCAACCCTTGGCATCTGCTTCCTTGGCGCTGATGTCCGCACTGCTGGTGTACACATTGCCCGGGCAGCGGTAGACGGTGGCCTGCGCTGCTGCATGCTGCGGCCACAGCGTGACCATGGCCATCAGCGCCAGCAGACTCGATCGGAAACGGTGCATGCGTCGGACTCCTCGCCTGTGCAACGCCGCACCGGACGGTACGGCTGACAGGCAACCTGTGGCGATTGTCGCCCAGGGTCGGTGCGCAACAACGACGGAGAAGTTCCAGAAAAAAGGGACGGCCGCGGCCGTCCCTTCATCCCTGCGTGAAAAGATCACAGGGCGTAGTACATGTCGAACTCGACCGGGTGGGTGGTCATGCGGAAGCGGGTCACTTCCTGCATCTTCAGCTCGATGTAGGCGTCGATGTACGAGTCGGTGAACACGCCGCCCTTGGTCAGGAAGGCGCGGTCCTTGTCGAGGTAGTCGAGCGCCTGGTCCAGGCTGTGGCAGACGGTCGGGATCTTCGCGTCCTCTTCCGGCGGCAGGTGGTAGAGGTCCTTCGTGGCAGCCTCGCCCGGATGGATCTTGTTCTCCACGCCGTCCAGGCCGGCCATCAGCAGCGCGCTGAAGGCCAGGTACGGGTTGGCGGAAGGATCCGGGAAGCGCGCCTCGATGCGGCGGCCCTTCGGGTTCGGCACGTACGGGATGCGGATCGAGGCCGAGCGGTTCTTCGCCGAGTAGGCCAGCTTGACCGGCGCCTCGAAGCCCGGGACGAGGCGCTTGTAGCTGTTGGTGCCGGGGTTGGTGATCGCGTTGAGCGCACGGGCGTGCTTGATGATGCCGCCGATGTAGTACAGCGCGAACTCGCTCAGGCCGGCATAGCCGTCGCCGGCGAACAGGTTCTTGCCGTCCTTCCAGACCGACTGGTGCACGTGCATGCCCGAGCCGTTGTCGCCGACGATCGGCTTGGGCATGAAGGTCGCGGTCTTGCCGTAGGCGGCGGCGACGTTCGCGATGACGTACTTCTGCAGTTGCAGCCAGTCGGCGCGCTGCACCAGCGTGCTGAACTTGGTGCCGATCTCCATCTGGCCGGCGTTGGCCACCTCGTGGTGGTGCACCTCGACCGGGATGCCCAGCGATTCGAGGATCAGGCACATCTCCGAACGCAGATCCTGGCCGGCGTCGATCGGAGGCACCGGGAAGTAGCCGCCCTTGACCGACGGGCGGTAGCCGCTGTTGCCGTGCTCGTAGTCCTTGCCGGTGTTCCAGGCCGCTTCCTCGGCTTCGATCTTGACGAAGCAGCCGGACATGTCGACGTTCCAGCGCACGTTGTCGAAGACGAAGAACTCGGGCTCCGGGCCGAAGTAGGCCGCGTCACCCAGGCCGCTGGCCTTCATGTAGGCCTCGGCCCGGCGGGCCAGCGAGCGCGGGTCGCGCTCATAGGGCTTGTGGTCGGTCGGATCGATGACGTCGCAGGTCAGGATCAGCGTCGGTTCTTCGAAGAACGGGTCGATGTTGGCAGTATTCGGGTCGGGCATGAGCGTCATGTCCGAGGCCTCGATGCCCTTCCAGCCGGCGATCGAGGAACCGTCGAAGGCGTGACCCGAGGTGAACTTGTCTTCGTCGAAGGCGGAGACAGGCACGGACACGTGCTGCTCCTTGCCGCGGGTGTCGGTGAAGCGGAAGTCGACGAACTTGACCTCGTTCTCCTTCACCATCTTCATCACGTCGGCGACGGTCTTGGCCATCAAAGATCTCCTGGCTGGATGCGTGTGGATTGGTTGGATGTGCGGGCGGTTACCCTGCGGACGGAGCCCGGGGGCCCGAAAAGCGCACAGGAATGTAGCAGAAGGCATGCCAACAACTGCGCACCTGCGGAGGCCGGCGCCTCTACTCCCGGGAGCGCCTCAGCGAGCGGCGCACCACCGGCGCGCACGCTTGCGCACCACTTTGGTTCTTCCTGTCGGGGCGTCAACGCACCAGTTCGGGGCCGAGCTGCGCGCCGTGCTCGTGCAGGCCGTGCAGCAACTCGGCATACGCGGCATTCATGTGGGCCGCCTCGCCCTTGACGCCCAACTCGATGTGCCGGCCCCATTGCGGGTGGTCCACGCTCGGCAGGCTGAACACCTTGATGCCGGGAAAGCGCGCCTCGACGGCCTCCATCAGCGGCGTCAGCGTCGCCTCCATCGCGCCGAAGACGATCACCGACTTCTCGCGCACGTCGACCCGGCGGTGCTGCTTCGCGCAGTGGGTGTCGAGCACCCATTCGATCATCGGCCAGGCCATCACCGGAAAGCCGGGCACGAAGAACACGCCGCCCTCGCCATCGGTCGCGTGCAGGCTGAAGCCGGCGATCTTGTTGTACGGATTCGGGATGATGCGCGCGCCCTCGGGAAACACGCCCATGTTCAGACGATGAACGTTGTCGGGGCGGTCGGGCTCGTAGGGCACGCCCTGCTCTCGCGCGATGTCCTGCATGCGCTCGCGGATCAGCGCCTCGGCCTGCGGGTGCAGGGCGAGCGGCCGGCCGAGTGCGTGGCCAGCGCACTGGCGCGTGTGGTCGTCCGGCGTGGCACCGATGCCGCCGCAGGAGAACACCACGTCACCACGCTCGGCGTCGGCGAAGGCGTCGCGCAGGTCGGCGGTGATGCGTTCGGGATCGTCGCCCACGTAGCGCGCCCAGGCCAGCGACAGTCCGCGTGCATTGAGCAGGTCGATCACCTTGGGCAGGTGCTTGTCGGCGCGCTTTCCGGAGAGGATCTCGTCGCCGATGATGATCAGGCCGAAGTTCATGGCGGGGGCAGCATCTCGAGGGTGGGGAATGGCGGCGGTGCCGGGGGTGCCGCCGGCGGCGGCTCGCGCTCGGCTCGCAGCGCCTCCAGCGCCGCCAGCGCGTAGTGCGCGAACCACAGCGCGGCGAAGGCGAACACCAGTGTGTAGATCCAGATCGCTGCCGGCACCAGCACCGGCGCGAGTGCGACCACCATCACGCCCGAGGCCCAGATGAGCCCCGGCGCCGCACCGAGGTAGCCGGCCATCACGCCCATCGCCAGCAGCGTCGGCCGGTGGCGGCGCACGACTTCCAGCCGCTCCTCGCGGCTGGCATGCTCGGCCAGCACGTCGTAGCTCAGCACGCGGTAGGTCAGCCAGCCCCAGATCAGTGGCGGCAGCACCAGCACCAGCGGCGGCACCAGCCACAGCGGCACCGAGATCACCAGCGCCAGCAGTGCGATCAAGGTCGCCAGCAGGGCGACCAGCACGCCGGTCCACATCGAGCCGCCGCGGCGCCGCTCCAGCGTGGCGAAGCGACGCTCTGCCACGAGGTGCAGCATCGACGGCGTCATCAGCACCGACACCGCCAGCAGCGCGACGATCACGATCACCGGCGTGGCCAGGAAGACCACGATCAGCGGCGCCAGCGCCGACTTCAGCCCGGCCAGGCCGAAACGCTCCAGCCAGGTGAACAACGAGGTGACGAGCGACCAGCTCTCCAGCGTCGCGTTGACCGTGTCGATGGCGCGGTCCCAGAACAGGTAGCCGAGGCCGAGCGCGCCCACCACCATCAGCACCAGCGGCAACACCGACAGCGCGATGACGCGCGGGTGCAGGCAGTAGGCAGCAGCGCGCCAGAACGAATCGAGCAACAGCTTCATCGTGGCGCGCCTTCGCTCATCAGCGCAGGTTGCCGGTGTGGCCGAGCGAGTAGCGCCCCGGCTGCGGCCAGACCGTGAGCCCGTGCGGTTCCGCGCCGACCTTGACCTGCTTCACCTCGCCGTTGGCGGTGTCGAAGCGGTAGATCACGTCGTCGTAGCGCGCGGCCAGCCAGAGGTGCTTGCCGTCGGCACTGACGTTGCCCATGTCGGGGCTGCCACCGCCGGGCACCGCCCAGCGCGCCACCACCTTCTCGGTGGCGAAATCGATCACCGTGACCCCACCGTCGCCCAGCCTGGAGCCGTGGATCTTGTGCGAGCCGCGGTTGGCGACATAGAGCTGCCGGCCGTCGCGGCTCGGGTACAGGCCGTGGGCCCCCAGGCCAGTCTGGATGAAGCCGACCTGCTTGAAGCTGTCGCCCTCGATGATGTGCACGCCATCGGCATGCATGTCGGCGATGTAGAAACGCCTGCCGTCCGGCGAGATGCGGATGTCCTGCGGCATGCCCTTGGTGACGGTGCAGACCTCGCTCTCGCCCGGCTCCCACACCTTGCCCGCCGGCGTGCGCGCCGCGCCCGGCCTCTCCTTCAGGCGCGTGGCCGGCATCTGCAACTTCAGATAGCCGAGCACCTTGCGTTCGACCAGGTCGACCTTGGCCAGCGTGCCGGCGAACTCGCAGGTGAAGATCGCATAGCGGCCGTCGATCGAGAAGTCGGCGTGGTTGACGCCCGGACAGCCCGGCACGTCGATCGAGTACTGCTCGGCCATCGTGTTCGGATCGCGGAAGTCGAGCCGCTTGCGCGCCTCGGCGACGACGATCGCCGACTTGCCGTCGGGCGTGAAGTACATGTTGTACGGGTCGTCGACCATCACCGCCTTGCCCGGCTTGGCCGTCTTCGGATCGACCGGCGTCAGGCTGCCGTCGGTACGGCCCTCGGCGTTGTTCGTCACCCACAGCGTGCGCAGGTCCCAGGACGGCACGATGTGCTGCGGGCTGATGCCGACCTTGAATCGGTCGATCACCTTCATCGCCTGCGGATCGACGACGTAGACATCGTTGGAGCGCAGGTTGGGCACGTAGATGCGCTCGAGATCGCCCCGCAGCGCCGGACTGATCGCTGTAGCCGTCTCGCTGTAGACGTTCTTCGGGTTGGGCACCGGCGGCATGCCGGGCATTGTCTTGATCGGGGCGGCGGCCACGGCAGGCGCGCTCGCCGGCGCGGGGCCCTGGGCCTGACCCACCGCCCAGGCACTCATGCCGGCCAGCAGGGTCACGGCCAGCGCCGTGCGCCGGTTCCGCGGAGATTCGATACGGTCAACCATGTCTGTCGCTTGATCTGATGAGAGTCGTCAGACCTGATTGTCAACGAGCCGCGATACGCGCTCGGATGGCGGCCACGCTCGCCTCGACGATATGCTCGGCGCCCAGGCGGCCGAGCTCGACGCTGGAGCGGCGCGGGTCGCCGCTCACACCGGGCCGCTCGGCCGATGTGGAGGTGCGCCCGAGCCAGTCGCGGCGCACCAGCGACTCGTCAACCGCCAGCGCCAGCGAGGTGTCGGCGAGGCCGGCATGCTGGCCGATCTCGTCGGCGCCGAAGCCGCGTGCGGCGAGCAGCTGAGCATGACCCTGCTGCGCGGCGCGGTAGTACTCGCCAAGCGCATGCACGCGGCAAGCCGGGCCTGCGGCGCGCCGATTGAGCTTCGCGGCCACTCGCTCCTCGCTCTTCTGGTAGCCGCCGTGGTCGCCGAGGAACACCACCTCGCGCAGGCCGTGGTGGCACAGGCTGCGCGCGGCCCCCTCCAGGACGGCCTCGAACGCCGGCTCGGGGATCGACAGCGTGCCGGGGTAGCGCATGTGCGCCACCGGCGGCTCGATGCGCCCCTCGGGCACGTAGGTCATCACCGGTGCAACCAGGGTATGGCCGAGGCGCTGCGCGATGCGTTCGGCCAGCACGCGCACGCGCAGGTTGTGCTTGCCCAGCACCATGTGCGGGCCGTTCTGCTCGGTGCCGCCGATCGGCACCAGCACCGTGGTGGCGCCTGCGGCGATGCGATCACGCAGCTCGGTCGAGGTCAGCGCCTCCAGCTGCACCTCCGGCGCCGCCGTGGCCAGCGCCGGCAGGAAGACGACGAGCCACGGCAGGGCGAGCCAGCGGCTCGCCGCCCGGCAGCTACTCATCGTCTCCGCCGAGCACACCGCCGAGCAGGCCACCGGCGCCGAATCCGCCCAGCACCGAGCCCTCGCCGCGGCCGCCGCCGCCGGTCTGCGGCGCCGCCGCGAACACGCGCGAGGCCAGGCGCGAGAACGGCAGGCTCTGCAGCCACACCGTGCCCGGGCCGGTGACCTTGGCGAAGAACAGGCCCTCGCCGCCGAACAGCGCGGTCTTGATCTTGCCGACGTACTGGATCTCGAAGTTAACGCCGGGCGTCATCGCCACCATGCAGCCGGTGTCGACCATCAGCGTCTGGCCCGCCTGCAATTCGCGCCGCACGACGGTGCCGCCGGCATGCACGAAGGCCAGGCCGTCGCCTTCGAGCTTCTGCATGATGAAGCCCTCGCCGCCGAAGAAGCCGACCGACAGCTTCTGCTGGAAGTGGATGCCCAGCGACACCCCGCGCGCCGCGCACAGGAAGGCATCCTTCTGGCAGATCAGCATGCCGCCGAGCTGGCGCAGGTCCATCGGCAGGATCTTGCCCGGGTACGGAGCGGCGAAGGCGACACGCTGCTTGGCCGACACTTGGTTGGTGTAGACCGTCGTGAACAGCGACTCGCCGGTGACCAGCCGCTTGCCGGCGCCGAGCAGCTTGCCGAAGAAGCCGCCCTGCTGCGGGCCGCCGTCGCCGAACACGGTGTCCATCTGGATGCCGGCGTCCATGAACATCAGGCTGCCGGCCTCGCCGACGGCCGCTTCGCCGGGGTCGAGCTCGACCTCGACGAACTGCATTTCCGAACCCTTGATCTCGTAGTCCACCACGTCCATGGCCATGTCGCCTTCTCCTTGCTGCTTGATCCGGGATACCCCGAGGCGGCCGCGATGGTAACGACTCTTGGTGACCCCTAACCTGATCCCCCCTAAGGGGTAGCGCGGCGAACGCACCGCGGCGCCAGAATGAACGGTTGCCGCACCCGCCCCATGGACCTGCACCTGCCCACCCTGCTCACCGTCTGCGTCGCCGCCGTGGCCACCTCGGCCGGCGTGATGACGCTGTACGGCAGCACGCAACGCACCTACCGCGGCTTCGGCTGGTGGTTGCTGGCGCAGTGGCTGCTCGCGCTGGGTTGCGTGCTGCACCTGTTCCGCGACACCCAACCCGAGTTGCTGCCGCTGGCCAACCTGCTGCTGCTGCAGTGGCCCATCGCCGTGCTTGCCGGCATGCGCCACTTCTGCTCGCGTCACCCCAGTCCCGTGCCGGCCCTGCTGGACTGGCTGCTGCTGGCGCTCGCCTTCCTGGTCTGGCTGGCGACCTGGGCCGCAGACGGCTCGCTGTCCGAGCGCGTCGCCGCCTTCGCCGGCGGCGCCTGCGTGCTGCACGTCTACACGGCCGTGTTCGTCTGGCGCATGGCGGAGGCGCGCAGCAGCGCGGCGATGCGGCTGCTCGTCGGTGTCGACCTCGCCGCCGCAGCGGTGCAGGCGGTTCGATTCGCGGTCGCCGTGTCCGGGCCGGACGGCGGCGTTCCCGGCAACGCGCTCCTGCTGGCCAGCGGTCTCGTGATCGTGGTCTCGTCGCTGGTGATGGTCTACCTCGCGCTGATGCTCACCAACGAACGCAGCGAGAGCAACCTGCGCGCGATGCACCGCAAGCTGCGCTACCTGGCCGACATCGACATGCTCACCCGCGTGCCCAACCGCCGCCGCTTCCACGAACTCGCCGACCAGGCCCTGGCCGCAGCGGCGCGCCCGCCGTGCGCGCTGATGATGTTCGACATCGATCACTTCAAGCACATCAACGACCTGCTCGGCCACGCCACCGGCGACGAGGCGCTGCGCCAGGTGGCGCGCTGCGTGCGCGATTCGCTGCGCACCCAGGACGTCGCCGGCCGGCTGGGCGGCGACGAGTTCGCCGTGCTGCTGCCCGAGACCAGCGTGCACGACGCGATGACCGTGGCCTCGCGCATCGTCGCCCGCCTGTCCGACCGCCAGGTCGCACCCACCCTCGCGCCGGTCAGCCTGAGTTTCGGCGTGGTGCAACTGCAGCCCGGCGAGACGATTGCCGAAGCCCTGCGCCGCGCCGACCAGGCCCTGTACGAGGCCAAGCGGCAGGGCCGCAGCCGCGCGGTGACGGCCTTCGGCGAAGAGTCGAGGCCGGTCTTCGGCGAGAGCCGCTCGCTCGGCCTGCCCGGCTTCTAGTGTCCGTGACGCCCCGCGCAGGGCGATAGACTGGCGCATGCCCGACACCGCGACCTTGAACGCGCCGACCGGCGAGCCGCCGCGCCCGGGCGACAGCTATGTGCAGTCGTTCGCGCGCGGCCTCGCGGTGATCCGATCCTTCGACGCCAGCGCGCCGCAACAGACGCTCACCGAGGTGGCGCAGCGCACCGGCCTGACCCGCGCCGGCGCGCGCCGCATCCTGCTCACGCTCGAGGGCCTGGGCTACGTGAGCAGCCAGGGCCGGCAGTTCAGCCTGACGCCGAAGATCCTCGACCTCGGCTTCGCCTACCTGTCCTCACAACCGCTGTGGAACCTCGCCGAGCCGGTGATGGAGAAGCTGGTCGAGGACGTCAAGGAGTCCTGCTCGGCCGCGGTGCTCGACGGCGCCGACATCGTCTACGTTCTGCGCGTGCCGACGCACAAGATCATGAGCATCAACCTCGGCATCGGCAGCAGGCTGCCTGCCACCAGCACCTCGATGGGCCGCACGCTGCTGGCCGAGTTGCCCGAGGCCGCGCTCGACGAACTGCTGCGACGCCACCCGCCGCCGGCACACACCGCGCTGACGATCACCGACCCGGCCGTGCTGAAGGCAGAACTGGCGCGGGTGCGCGGCCAGGGCTGGTGCCTGGTCGACCAGGAGCTGGAGGAAGGGCTGGTGTCGCTGTCGGTGCCGATCCGCGACCGCGGCGGCCGCGCGATCGCGGCGATGAACATCAGCGGCCAGGCGGCGCGCACCTCGGCGCGGCAGATGGCCGAACAGTTCCTGCCGCGCCTGCAGGAAGCCGCGGCACGGATCTCGCAGATGCTGCAGATGAAGGCCTGAGGACGGCTGCCCTGGCCACTCCCGTGGAGACCGATTGATCCATCTTCTCAACCTGCTCGCCGCCATCGCCCTGCTGGTGTGGAGCACGCACCTCGTGCGCACCGGCATGCTGCGGGTGGCCGGCGAGAACCTGCGCGGCGTGCTCGCGCGCAGCTTCAGCAACCGCCTCAGTTCGCTGGCCGCCGGACTGGGCGTGACCAGCCTGGTGCAGTCGGCCACCGCCACCTGCCTGATCGTCGCCAGCTTCGTGGGCAAGGGGCTGGTGACCAGCGCGGCCGCACTGGCGGTGATGCTCGGCGCCGACGTCGGCAGCGCAATGATGGCGGTGGTCTTCTCGTTCGACCTGTCCTGGCTGTCGCCGCTCTTGATCTTCGCCGGCGTGGTGATGTTCACCTCGCGGCAGAACACCGGGATCGGTCGAGTCGGCCGGGTGCTGATCGGCCTCGGGTTGATCACGCTGGCGCTGCAGCTGATCGTCGAGGCGACCACGCCGTTGACGCAGTCGCCGGCCGTTCGCGCCCTGCTCGCCTCGCTGCCCAGCGAGGTGCTGCTGGACATCGTGGTCGGCGCCGTGCTGACGGTGATGTCCTACTCGAGCCTGGCGATCGTGCTGCTCACCGCGACGCTGGCCGGCTCGGGCATCCTGCCGGCGAACGTCGCGCTCGGGCTGGTGCTGGGCGCCAACCTGGGCAGCGGCTTCCTGGCGCTGATCGCCACCGCGGGCGCCTCGCCGCAGGTGCGCCGCCTGCCGCTGGGCAACCTGATCTTCAAGGGCCTGGGCGCGGCGATCGCCATCCCGCTGCTGCCGCAGGCGCATGTCTGGCTGCAGCTGACCGGTGCCGCGGTGCACGAGCAGGTGGTCTGGTTCCACTTCGGCTTCAACGTCGTGCTGGCGCTGCTGTTCATCAGCTTCACCGGCGTGGTCGGCCGCCTGGTCGAGCGCGTCCTGCCCGAGCCCCGCCTGGGTGCCGACGCCGCGCGGCCGCGCCACCTCGACCCGGTGGCGCTGTCCACGCCCTCGCTGGCGATCAGCTGCGCGGCACGCGAGGCGCTGCACCAGGCCGACGTGGTCGAGACCATGCTGCGCGGCATCCTGCCGGTGATCAAGCACAACGACCTGGTGCTGGCCGAGCAGCTGCGCAAGATGGACGACACCGTCGACGAGCTGTACTCGGCGATCAAGTTCTACCTGACGCAGATCTCGCGCGAGGCGCTGTCCGAGCGCGAGAGCCGGCGCTGGACCGACATCCTCTCCTTCACGATCAACATGGAGCAGATCGGCGACGTGATCGAGCGCGTGCTGCAGGACGTCGAGGACAAGAAGATCCGCAAGAGCCGCAGCTTCTCCGAAGCCGGCCTGGCCGAGATCAGCCACCTGCACGAGCGGCTGCTGGCCAACCTGCGCCTGGGCATGAGCGTGTTCCTCGACGGCCACGTGCGCGACGCCAAGAAGCTGCTCGAGGAGAAGGCGCATTTCCGCGACCTCGAGCGCGAGTACGCCGGCAGCCACATCGCCCGGCTGCAGGACAACACCGCGTCGAGCATCGAGACCAGTTCGCTGCACCTGGACCTGATCAGCGACCTCAAGCGCATCAATTCGCACATCTGCTCGATCGCCTACCCGATCCTCGACTCTGCCGGCGTGCTGTCGCAGACTCGAATCCGCCACTCCAAGCTGGCCGAACTCCCGGGCGACGAGAACAACCGCTGACGCGGCGCGGCGCCGAACCGGCCCGTGGCCGCCGTGCGCCGGATTTGACAAGCCACGCGTCTGCGTTGACAAAGTTCAAGTGCCCCTGCGAGCCGGGCGCTAGACTGGGTTCGCGTCAAGGTGTAGTCGGGGGACTGATGGTGCATTGCGGTATGCCGACGGCAAGAATCGTCTGGACCTGTGCCGCTGTGGTGCTCGCCGGGCTGGCATCGTCCGCCGCGAGAAGCGCCGAAACCGAGGACCGGCCAGGCCCACCGGCCGCCCGCGACGTGGCCGACATGGACATCTCCGAACTGGTGAACGTTCGCGTCTCGCCCTTCGACGTGTCCAGCCACCTCGACCGCGGCTACCGCGCCTCGAATGCCGTGTCCGCCTCGCGCTTCGATGCGCCCGTGCGCGACCTGCCGTTCGCCATCCAGGCCTTCACCGGGCCGTTCATCCGGGATCAGTCACCGCGCGACATCCACGACATCGCGCGCTACTCGCCGGGCGTGACCTACCGCAGCAACGACTTCAACGAAGGCAACGCCAACCTCGCCATCCGCGGATTCACCGTCAGTGCAGTGCCGGGCGGCACGCAGATCCTGCGCGACGGCTACGTCGGCCCCTCCTTCTTCGACTTCACCAACATCGCGCGCGTCGAGGTGGTCAAGGGCCCCTCCTCCTTCCTGTACGGGCAGGTGGCTCCAGGCGGGATCGTCAACATCATCACCAAGAGCCCGCAGGCGCGTTTCGAGGCCACCGGCGAGGCCGGCTTCGGCTCCTACGGACAGTACCGCGCCCGGGCCGACGTGACCGGCCCGGCCTCGAGCACGCTGCGCTACCGCCTCGCCGCCTCGCACGACCAGGACATCCACTACTGGGATCCGTACGACGCGCATTCGCGCAACTTCTCGCCGGCGCTGTCGTGGCAGCCCAGCGAGCGGGTCAACGTGTCGCTCAGGTACGAGAACTTCCGCAAGCTCGAAGCGCCGCAGCTCATGCAGAAGCCGGGCTACGGGCGCCAGCGCGGCGTGGTGCCGACGCCGTCCGACCCCAACCTGTCGGGCGTCGACGTGCCCGGCCTGCCGGACACCTGGAACAGCATGTCCGACGTCGACTACCGGCGCAGCGAGAGCGAGGCGCTGAACGCCTGGATCGATGTCGAGGCCGGCGAGCACTGGCACCTGCGCGGCGGCTATGCGAAACAGAACTACAGCACCGACATGCTGTTCTCGGGCAACCTCGGCATGCCCGACAACACGACCTTCCTGCAGGGCCGGCGCCTGCGCGCGCAGGTCTACATCAATCGCGACGAGACCCTGTCGGTCGACGCGGTGGGCCGCTACCAGTTGGGCGCCGCCAGCCTGCGCGTCCTGCTGGGCGCGCAGCACGTCCGGCGGCGCTTCGACAACTGGGCCGCCCAGGCGCCGAACGACCCGGCGCTGGGCAGCGACCCGATCGCATCGCCCTTGCCGCTGTGGGACCTGCGCGACCCGTCGACCTGGAACCGCCAGGTCGACATTCCGCGCTCGGCGCTCACGGAGAACCCGGCCGATCGCCGCTCCGAGGCGCATGACCAGTCGGTGTACGCCGGCAGCACGCTGGGCCTGTTCGACGAACGGCTGCTGCTGCTGGCCGGCTGGCGGCTGACCACCACGCGAAACACGCTCGACAACCGCCTCACGCAGCAGGTCGACCGGATCGATGCGCGAAAGGGCACGCCGCAGCTGGGCGTGCTGTACAAGATCGACCCCGGCCTCGCGCTGTTCGCTTCCTACGCCGAGTCCTTCGTGCCCGGCGCGGCCATCCTCAACCGCGTCGATGGCTCCACCGCCGCGGCCGAGCCCAGCGAGGGCAAGGGCTTCGACCTCGGGGTGAAGGCCGTGCTGCTGGACGGCCGCGTCGCCGGCACGCTGAGCATCTTCGACCTGCGCAACCGCCGCATCGTCAACGACCTGGCCCAGACCAACTCGGCCGGCGCCGTGGAGATCTTCAACCTGCAGAGCGGCGAGCAACGCTCGCGCGGCGTCGAGCTCGACCTGACGCTGACGCCCGCGCCCCGCTGGCAGCTCTACCTGTCCTACAGCTACATGGACGCGCGCATCGTCGAAGTCACCGGCGACGACGCCAGCGTGCTCGCGCAGGACCCTGCCACGCTGGATGCCGCCGGCCAGATCAACTACAAGAACGTCAGCCTGCTGCACGGCGCCCGGCTGCAGATGAGCGCGCCGCATCTGGCCAACCTGTGGACACGCTATGACTTCGCCGCGGGCACCCTCGGCGGCGCCTACCTCGGCGGCGGCCTGAACATCGTGCGCGACCAGACGCTGCTGCCCGACGGGCCGCCCTCCTCGCGGCAGAGCTACACGCTGGTCAATCTGCTCGCCGGCTACTCGTGGCTCGCGGACGGATCGCGGATGAGCGTGGAGCTGGCGGGCAAGAACCTCGGCGGCGCGACCTACCGGCCGTCGCAGAGCACGCGCGCGCGTCCGCGCGAGTTCCTGCTCACGCTGCGGGCCACCCTGTGACGGAGCGCCGGCTGTCGCCGTCGATTCGACGGGCAACCGCAGCATGGTTGCTCGTTGCGCAGAGTCTGTTCGCCAGCGCGGCTGCACAGGCGCCGCCGGCGGAGCAACCCGCCCGGGTCGAAGCCGCATTCGTGCGCAACTTCGCCCGCTACGTGTCCTGGCCGACACGTGCCTTCGCCGGCGAGCACTCGCCGTGGCTGGTCTGCGTGCTCGGCAACGACCCGCTCGACGCCGTGCTGGAGAGCACTCTGCAGGGCCGCACCGAACAAGGCCGCGCCTTCCAGGTCGTGCGCGCCGCCAGGCTGGAGCAGCTCCCGCCGTGCCAGATCGTCGTCGTCGACTTCCCGCACGCTGCGCAGCGGCGCGCCGCGCTGTCCGAGCTGAGCAGGCGTCCCGTGCTGACGGTGGGCCGTGCACCGGAGTTCCTCGACGAAGGCGGCATTGTCCGCCTGATCACCGGCGAGCGCATCGAGATGAGCATCAACCTCGACCAGGCGCGCGCCGCCTCGCTGACCATTCCGGCCAAGATGCTGGAGGTCTCGCGCGAGGTCCTGGAGAACGGCACCCTGAGGAGGTGGCGATGATCCCGTGGCGGCCGGCGGGCATCCGCGGACGGCTGGCGCTGGCGCTGTTCACCGCCGCTGCGCTCGCCTTCGCGGCGGCCGGCGGAGGCTTCCTGCTGTTCGATCGCCTGACGCTCGAAGGCCGGGCCCGCAGCGTGGTGGAACCGTATGCCGAGCTGCTGTCCGTCGGGGCCGAGGCCGCCGTTGCTTTCGGCGATGCGGCGCGGGCACAGGAAGTCCTCGAGACGCTGCGAGCCAACCCGCAGATCCTCGAGGCCCAGATCGTGATGGCCAACGGCCGCGAGCTGGCCCGCTACAGCACGCGGCCGCAGGCGGCACGCCCGGGCATGCCGCAGCGTCCCGACGGCGTGCTGCTGTCGCCCGACCGGCACACAGCAGACCTGGTGCAGAGCCTTCAAGACGGCGCCCGGCTGCACCTGGTCATGCACCTGGGCGAGCTGCAGCGGCAGACCCAGGAGGCGCTGCTGACGCTCGCCGCCGGCACGATCGTCCTGCTGGCCGGCATCGCGTTCGGCCTCCTCGCCGCCCTGCAGCGCAGCATCGTCGGCCCGATCGCGGCGCTGGCCCATGCGGTGGACCAGGTGGGCACGCGCGCCGACTACGCTGCCCGCGTCCCGGTGGCCGGGGCGGACGAGGTCGCGCGGCTGGGCCAGGGCTTCAACACGATGATGCAGACCATCGCCGATCGCGACGCCGAATTGCGCCGGCTCTCGGCCATGCATCGCACCGTGCTCGAAAACGTCGGCTCGGGCATCATTTCGGTGGCGCCGGACGGTGTGGTGAGCACCTTCAACCGCGCGGCCGAACGCCTGACCGGCTACTCGGCGGCCGAGGTGGTGGGCAAGATGACGCCCCAGGCCTGGCACGACCCGCAGGAGGTGGCGCGTCGCGCACGCGAGTTGAGCGCCGAACTCGGCGAGCCCGTCGCCGCCGGCATGGAGACCTTCTTCGCCCGCGCAAGGCGCAACCTGCCCGAAGCGGGCGAGTGGAGCTTCATCCGCAAGGACGGCTCGCGCCTGCCGGTCCACCTGACGGTGACGGCCAAGCGCAGCGACACGAACGAGATCATGGGCTTCATCGGCCTGGTCTCCGACCTCACCGAACGCAAGCAGGCCGAGGCCGCGCAGCGCCGCTACCAGGACGAACTCGAGCGCACCGTGCAGCAGCGCACGGCCGAACTGCAGCAGGCGCGCGATGCGGCCGAGGCGGCCAACAGCGCGAAGAGCAGCTTCCTCGCCAACATGAGCCACGAGATCCGCACGCCGATGAACGCGATCCTCGGCATGTCGGCGCTGGCGCTGCAGGGCGAGCTCGCACCGCAGCAGCGCAACTACGTCCACAAGGCGCATGCGGCGGCGCAGTCGCTGCTGGGCATCATCAACGACATCCTCGACTTCTCGAAGATCGAGGCCGGCAGGCTGGAGGTGGAGTCGATTCCGTTCTCGCTCGACGAGTCGATGGAGAACCTCGTCAGCGTGCTGGGCATGCGCGCGGAGCAGGCGGGGCTGGAGCTGCTGCTGGACATGCCCGCGCGGCTGCCGACCGCACTGATCGGCGACCCGACCCGGCTCGGCCAGATCCTGCTCAATCTCGGCAACAACGCGGTCAAGTTCACGCCTCAGGGCGAGGTCACGCTCGTGCTGCGGGTGCTGTCGTGCGACAGCGCGTCTGCGCAGCTGCTGTTCGAGGTGCGCGACACGGGGATCGGCATGAGCGCCGAGGTGCAGCAGCGGCTGTTCCAGCCCTTCTCCCAGGCCGACGCCTCGACCAGCCGCCGCTATGGCGGCACCGGTCTCGGGCTGGCGATCAGCCAGCACCTGGTGCGACTGATGGGCGGGGAGCTGAAGGTCGACAGCGCGCCGGGGCGTGGCAGCCGTTTCAGCTTCGCCCTGCGCTTCGGGCTGCAGACCGACGCCCCCGCGCCCGCGCCACCCGAGTGCCGTGCCCAGGCCCTGCGAGGCACGCGGGTGCTGGTCGTCGACGACAACGCCGCCGCGCGCGACCTGCTCACGGCGTCGTGCACGGCGCTGGGCCTTCGCGCCGACGCCGCGGCCAGCGCCGAGGAGGCGCTGAAGCGGGTGGCACAGGCCGATGCGCTGGACGCCCCTTATCAGTTGCTGCTGCTCGACTCCGGCATGCCCGGCATGGACGAGACCGCATTGATGGCCGCCGTGGGCCAGCGCGAAGCGCCGAGCGCTGCGATCCCGGTCATCCTGATGGCAACGGCCCTGTCGCGCGAGGCGACGCTGCAGCGCCTGAGCGAACGGGAGATGGCACCGGCCGCGCTGCTGGCCAAGCCGGTCACCCCCTCGTCGTTCGTCGACGCCTGCCACGCGGCGCTCGGCACTGCCTTCGCCGTCTCCGAGCATGCCGACCTGCCGGAGCCCGTCGTCCCCGCCGACCCGCGCGCCGGCCTGCGCGGTGCGCGCATCCTGCTGGTCGAGGACAACGAGATCAACCAGGAAGTGGCATTGGCCGTGCTCGGCAGTGCCGGCATCGAGGTCAGCGTGGCGGGCAACGGTCGGGAGGCACTGGACCTGCTCGGGCAGCACGACTTCGACGCCGTGCTGATGGACTGCCAGATGCCAGTGATGGACGGCTACGAGGCCACGCGGGCGCTGCGCCGGATGCCGATCCGCAGATCGCTGCCGGTGATCGCGATGACCGCCAATGCCATGGTGGGCGACCGCGACGCGGCGATCGCCGCCGGCATGAACGACCACGTCGCCAAGCCCATCAACGTGGACGAGATGTTCGCGACGCTCGCGCGCTGGGTGTCGGCGGACTCGCGCAGGCCCGGCGCCAGCTCAGCGTGACGTGTCCAGCTCCCGCGCGTGGGCGTGGATGAGTGCCGCCTCCAGCGTGTAGCGGCCGGCGGCGAGGTCGGCGTCCAGCCTGGCGGCGTCCACGCAGGCGAATCCGGCCACCTCGCCGTCCTGGTTGGCCGGCTGCAGCCGCCGCGGCAGCACCGCCTGGAACAGCGTGGCACGCTCGACCATGTAGCCCTCGTCCACCGGCCGGCGGATCTGCAGGTGGCCGAGCGGCTGCAGCCCGTCCAGCTCGGCCAGGCGCAGCCCGGCCTCTTCCCAGGTCTCTCGCTCCAGCGTCGTCATGACGCTCTCGCCGGCGGCCATCAGCCCGCCGACCAGCGTGTCCCACATCCCCGGGTCGGTCGCCTTGTCGAAGGCGCGCTGCTGCACCCAGTAGCGGCCGTCGGCATGGCGGCCGACCAGGTGCACCGCGTGCGTGGTGATGCCCAGCGGGCGCACCGCAGCGCGTTCGATCGCACCGTGCGCCCGCCCTTGCGCATCGGTCACCGGCAGCAACTCGCCGCGCCAGCGGCTGGCCAGCCCCTGCTCGTGCAGCCACTGCGCCAGGTCGGCGAGCGTGTCGTCGTCGTGCGAGGTGATCTGCCAGGCGCCATCTTCCGGGCGCAGCGGCAGGCCGGCGTCGGCCATGCGCTGCCCGACGCCGGGCTCGATCGAGCCGATCTCGGCCTTGCCAAGGCGCAGCGGCTCACGCGGCCGCAGCGGCGGCTGCGCGGCGCGTCGGCGCAGTTCGTCCAGCCAGGAGGGATCGTTCACGACGAGGCCTCCGCGAGCAGGGCACGCAGGCCGGCTTCGTCGAGCACCGTGACCCCCAGCTCGCGCGCCTTGTCGAGCTTGCTGCCGGCCTCCTCGCCCGCCACCACGTAGTGGGTCTTCTTCGACACCGAGCCGCTGACCTTGCCGCCGGCGGCTTCGATCAGGTCCTTCGCCTCGTCGCGCGACAGCGTCGGCAGCGTGCCGGTCAGCACCAGCGTCTTGCCGGCCAGCGGCTTCGGGCCAGCATCGGGCTGAACGCCCTCGTGCTCGGCCCAATGCACGCCGACCGCGCGCAACTGCTCGACCACCTCGCGGTTGTGCGGCTGCTCGAAGAAGGTGCGGATGCTCTGCGCCACCACCGGGCCGACGTCGTTGACGTCCAGCAGCTGTTCGACGCTCGCCTCCATCACCCGGTCGATGCCGCCGAAGTGTTTCGCCAGGTCTTTCGCCGTCGTCTCGCCGACGTGGCGGATGCCCAGGCCGTAGAGGAAGCGCGCCAGCGTGGTCTGCTTGCTCTTCTCCAGCCCGGCGAGCAGGTTGGCCGCGCTCTTCTCGCCCATGCGCTCGAGCGCCGACAGCTTGGCCAGGCCGAGCGTGTACAGCTCGGGCAGCGTGCGCACGATGCCGGCGTCGACAAGCTGCTCGACCAGCTTGTCGCCCAGGCCCTCGATGTCCAGCGCGCGGCGCTGCGCGTAGTGCAGGATGGCCTGCTTGCGCTGCGCCGGGCAGTACAGCCCGCCGCTGCAGCGCCAGTCGACCTCGCCTTCCTCGCGGGCGATGGCGCTGCCGCAGACCGGGCATCTGCCGCCCAGCCGCTTGTACAGGTCGAAGGGTTCGCCGACGTCGGCCGGACGCCGCTCCAGCACCACGCCGACCACTTCCGGAATGACGTCGCCGGCGCGGCGCACGATCACCGTGTCGCCGATGCGCACGTCCTTGCGCCGCGTCTCGTCCTCGTTGTGCAGCGTCGCGTTGCTGACCGTCGTGCCACCGACGAACACCGGCTCCAGCTTGGCCACCGGCGTCAGCTTGCCGGTGCGGCCGACCTGGATGTCGATGTCACGCAGCAGCGTCATCTGCTCCTGCGCCGGATACTTGTGCGCCACCGCCCAGCGCGGCTCGCGCGAGACGAAGCCGAGGCGCTGCTGCAGCGCCCGCGAGTTCACCTTGTAGACCACGCCGTCGATGTCGAAGGGCAGCGCATCACGCCGCTCGCCCATCGCGCGGTGGAAGTCGACCAGCCCCGGTGCACCCTGCAGCACGGCACGGTCGGCACAGACCGGCGTGCCCATCGCCTGCAGCGCATCGAGCAGCGCCGCGTGCGTGGCCGGCACCTCCCAGCCCTGCACCTCGCCGAGGCCGTAGGCGAAGAAGCTCAGCGGCCGCGAGGCGGTCACCGCCGGGTCGAGCTGGCGCACTGCGCCGGCGGCGGTGTTGCGCGGGTTGACATAGGTCTTCTCGCCCTTCTGCCGCTGCGCCTCGTTGAGCGCCTCGAAGTGATCGCGGCGCATGTAGACCTCGCCGCGCACTTCGAGCACCGGGGCGTCGCAGCCCGTCAGGCGCAGCGGAATCTGCCCGATGGTGCGGATGTTCTGCGTGACGTCCTCGCCGGTCTCGCCGTCGCCGCGCGTGGCCGCCTGCACCAGCACGCCGCGCTCGTAGCGCAGGTTGATGGCCAGGCCGTCGAACTTCAGCTCGGCGGCGTATTCGATGGGCGGCGCGTCGTCGGCCAGCTCGAGTTCGCGGCGCACACGCGTGTCGAAGGCGATCGCGCCGGTCGCCTCGGTGTCGGTCTCGGTGCGGATCGACAACATCGGCACCGCATGGCGCACCGGCTCGAAGCCGGCCAGCACCTTGCCGAGCACACGCTGCGTCGGCGAGTCGGCCGTCAGCAGCTCGGGGTGCGCGGCCTCGAGGGCCTGCAGCTCCTGGAACAGGCGGTCGTACTCGGCGTCGGGAATTTGCGGTGCGTCGAGAACGTAGTAGAGGTGGGCATGGCGGTTCAAGGTCGCGCGCAGCTCGGCGGCGCGCGCCGCGGGTTCGTCGTTGACTCGTGTCATGCGGCGATTCTGCGACATCGGGTCGCGCGCCTCACGAGTTCGGGGGATGGCGCGGCGCCCCAGAGCACCTATCGTCACCCAGCCACTGCGGAGCCTGCCGATGAAGGTTTCTTCGTACCATGCCCCGGCGCACGTCGTCGCCCCGGATGTCTCGCGGCGCCTGCCACGGCCGCGCCTGCTGCGCAGCGTCGCGCAGGCGCTGGATTCCTGTGGTGCGCTGTGGCTGGCCGCGCCGCCCGGCAGCGGCAAGACGACGCTGGCCGCGGCCCATGCCGGTGCCACGCGCTGCGCCCTGTGGCTGCGCGCCGACGCCGGCGACGCCGACGCAGCCAGCCTGCACCTTCATCTGCGCGAGGCGCTCGCCCAGGCTTGCGGCGAGCAAGCCGCTGCTGCCATGCCCGCGCCGACACCGCCGCAGGCCGCCTCGCCCGCGCACCTGCTGCGCCACCTCGCGCGCGAGCTGTTCACCGCCCTGCCCGCCGGGGCGCTGGTGGTGATCGACGAACTGCAGGCGATCGGTGACGCCGAAGCCATCGCTGCGACCGCGCAGGCGCTGATCGACGAGCGCCGCGCCGGGCAGTCGCTGCTGCTGCTGTCGCATGAGGCGCCGCCGGTGGCCCTGTCGCGCGCACTCGCTGCCGGCCGGCTGGCCGAGTTCGATGCGCGCGAACTGGCCTTCGATGCCGACGAGACTGCGGCCTGGCTGGCGCGCTGCGGCGCGGCCGCCCCGTCGCCGGGCCAGGCTCAGGCCCTGCACCAGCGCAGCCTCGGCTGGCCGGCCGCGGTGGCCCTGCTGATGCAGCCGCGCGGCGAGCGCCGGCTGCAGGCGCTGATCGAGGATGCGATATGGCCGCTGATCCCGCCGCGGGCGCAGGCTGCATTGCAGGGCACCGCCTGGCTGCCGGTGCTCGACGGCGACGACGCCGATCCGGCCCTGCTCGACGATCTGGCGCAACGCGCGCTGCTCGTCGAGCGGCTGGTCGATGTACCGCCACGCTGGCGCGTGCACGGCCTGCTGCGCGAGTTCCTGCAGGAGCGCGAAGCACGCGAGCTGGCACCCGACGCCGTCGCGCAGCGCCAGGTCGCAGCGGCCCGCCGCCTGGGCGAGCGCGGCGACGCCGATGCGGCACTGGCCGCCTGGTGTGCCGCCGGTCGGGCCGACCCACGCTGCTGGCCCGAGCTGGACCGATGGCTGTGCAGCATCGCGCCGGCCTGGCTGGCCGCCTCGCGCCATGCCGCGCTGCGCAGCGCCGCGCTGGCCGTGCCGGCGCCGCAGCGCAGCGCGCAGCTCTGGCTGCGCCTGGCCCAGGCCGAGTCGCTGCGCGACCCGGCCGCCGGCCGCGCCTGCGCCGACGAAGCGCTGCAGCGCCTGCCCGAGGGCGAGGTCGCACTGCGCCAGCAGTGCCATGCGCTGGCCATCGCCAGCCACTTCCAGGCCTTCGACGACACCCGCCCGCTCGCTGCGCGCGTGGCCGCACTGCAGGCCCTGCAGGACAGCCCCGAGCTGCACGACGCTGCGCCGGCGCAGCACGCCACGCTGGCCGTCGCCGTGTGGAGCGCGCTGTTCCTGCGCGACCCGGCGCACCCGGCCTGCGCCGTCTGGCACGAGCGGGTTCGCACGCTGCTGCACGAGGATGTCGACCCCAACCTGAAGGTGCGCGCGGCGATGCTGCTGGCCAAGCAGGCCTGGTACCTGGGCCGCCTGGCCGATGTGCGCACGCTGCCCGAGCAGGCCCGTGCCGAGCTGGCACGGCCCGGCGCAGCGCCCTACGCGCGGCTGCTGTGGGGGCTGCTGCGCCAGTACGGTGCCTGGGCCGATGGCGACTGGTCTGCCGGCCGGGCGGCCACGCAGGACGCGCTGGCCTACGCCGAGGACTGTGGCATCCACCTGCTCGACCAGCATCTGCGCCTGCACGGCGCCTGCTTCGCGGCCCTGCAGGGCGATGGCGATGCGGCGCAGGCGCAGCTCGACGCCGTGGCGGCACGGGCCGACGCGTCACGGCGCATGGAGGCCTGGCACCACTTCAGCGTGCGCGGCTGGCTGGCGCTGTGGCGCGGCGACGCCGTCAACGCCGATGCGGCGCTGCGGGTGGCTGTCGAGGCCGGGCAGGCGATGGGGCCGGCCCCGCAGGCGATGGCGCTGGCGGCGCGCGCCCACGCGCTGCAGTCGCTCGGCGAGGTGGCGGCGCTGCGCACGGCGCGGCGCGAACTCGCGGCCCTGGAGGCCCAGGGCGGCAATCCGCTGGCGGCCATGCACGCGCTGCTGCTCGACGCCCACACCGCCTTGTCGATGGGCGACCGTGACGGCGCCCTGTCACGCGCAGGCCGCGCGCTGGCCAGCGCCCGGGTCCAGGGCCTGGCCGCCTGGTTCGGCGCCGCGCCGCAGAGCCTGGCCGAACTGCTCTGGCTGGCGCTGGACAACGACGTCGAGACCGCCACCGCCACGCGCATCGCCCGCAGCATGCGGCTCGCTGCACCCGCCGGCGCCGGCGAGGCCTGGCCCTGGGCCGTGAAGGTGCACACCCTCGGCCGCTTCGAGATCGAGGG
>NZ_CALRZC010000116.1:0-24368 GCF_943372545.1 Variovorax sp. YR752
CACGTTCCATTCGCCGCTGGCATAGCGGGCCTTGACGATCTCGTCCATGAGCACCAGCGCGCTCGACACCACGGTGCCGCCGGTTTCGGTGGCGTGAAAGAACTCTTCCTCGGTCACCTCCTGCGCCTGCGTGTGGTGGCGCAAAAACACGAGGTCGATGCGCTCGTAGTGCCGCGTGAGAAACAGGTACAGCAGCATGAAGAAGCGCTTGGCCATGTCCTTGCGCGCCTCGTCCATCGAGCCCGACACGTCCATGAGGCAGAACATCACGGCCTTGGCACTGGGCACGGGCGTCTTCACGCGGTTGCGGTAGCGCAGGTCGATCGGGTCGATGTAGGGCACGTGCCGCATGGTGCGGCGCAGCTCGGCGATGAGATCCTCGGTCTCGCGGATTTCCTTCTGGATCAGCGCGGTCTCGGCCTGCGGATGCGCTTTCAGGACCAGGAGGTGTGCCTCCAGGCGCTTGAGCTCCTTGCGCGGTTCACCGCCCAATGCAATGCGCCGTGCCAGCGCGCCGCGCATGGAGCGCACCACGTGCAGGTTGTTGGGCGAGCCGTCGCTGGTGAAGCCGGCGCGGTGGCTCTTCCACTCGGGCACTTCGGCGATCTGGGTGCGGATGAGGTGCGGCAGCGCCAGGTCGTCGAAGAAGACGCGCATGAACTCCTCGCGCGTGAGGCGGAAGACGAAGTCGTCCTCGCCTTCGCCGCTGTCGCTGGCCTCGCCGCTGCCCGATCCGCCGCCGCCCTGGCCTTCGGGGCGCGCAATGCGGTCGCCCTTGAGGTACTCCTGGTTGCCCGGGTGCACGTACTCGCGGTCGCCGCCGCGCGCATGGCCGAACACCGGCTCGGAGACATCATGGCGCGGCAGGGTCACGTCTTCGCCTTGCTCCAGTTCGCGGATGTTGCGCCCGCTGACCGCGCGCCGCACCGCCTCCTGGATCTGCCCCTTGTAGCGCCGAAGAAAGCGCTCGCGGTTGCCGATGGACTTGTTCTTGCCCGAGAGCCGACGATCGATGATCTGCTGGAGGATGGCCACGATGTTTTCAAGCTCCTTGCAAAACGGTGAGCGGTGCGTGGGTTGTTAGGTCCGTTGCACGCGCCCGTTGTTCCCGCTGTCCGCTATGAACTCTTGCGCACGCGCAGGTACCACTCGCACAGAAGCCGGACCTGCTTGGCCGTGTAGCCCTTCTCGACCATGCGGGTCACGAAGTCTTCGTGCTTCTTCTGCTCGTCGGCGCTGCTCTTGGTGTTGAAACTGATCACCGGCAGCAGCTCTTCGGTGTTGGAGAACATCTTCTTCTCGATGACTGCGCGCAGCTTCTCGTAGCTGGTCCACGCCGGGTTGCGCCCCGCGTTGCCGGCCCGTGCGCGCAGCACGAAGTTGACGATCTCGTTGCGGAAGTCCTTCGGGTTGCCGATGCCGGCGGGCCGCTCGATCTTCTCGAGCTCGCCGTTGAGCGAGGCCCGGTCGAACACTTCGCCGGTGTCCACGTCGCGGAACTCCTGGTCCTGGATCCAGTAGTCGGCGTAGGTCACGTAGCGGTCGAAGATGTTCTGGCCGTACTCGCTGTAGCTCTCCAGGTAGGCGGTCTGGATTTCCTTGCCGATGAACTCGGCATAGCGCGGGGCCAGCAGCTCCTTGATGTAGCTGATGTACTTCTGCTCGGTTTCCGGCGGAAACTGCTCGCGCTCGATCTGCTGCTCGAGCACATACATCAGGTGCACGGGGTTGGCGGCCACCTCGGTGCTGTCGAAGTTGAACACCTTGGAGATGATCTTGAAGGCGAAGCGCGTGGAGACGCCGCTCATGCCCTCGTCGACGCCCGCGTAGTCGCGGTACTCCTGGATCGACTTGGCCTTGGGGTCGGTGTCCTTGAGGTTCTCGCCGTCGTAGACCTGCATCTTGCTGAAGGTGCTGGAGTTCTCGGGCTCCTTCAGGCGCGTGAGCACCGACAGCTGCGCCATCATGCGCAAGGTGCCGGGCGCGCACGGGGCCTTGGCCAGCGAGGAGTTGCGCACGAGCTTCTCGTAGATCTTGATCTCTTCGGAGGCGCGCAGGCAGTACGGCACCTTGACGATGTAGATCCGGTCGAGGAAAGCCTCGTTGTTCTTGTTGTTGCGGAACGCCTTCCACTCGCTCTCGTTGCTGTGGGCCAGCACGATGCCGTCGAAGGGAATGGCGCCGAAGCCTTCGGTGCCCTTGAAGTTGCTTTCCTGCGTGGCCGTGAGCAGCGGGTGCAGCACCTTGATGGGCGCCTTGAACATTTCCACGAACTCGAGCAGACCCTGGTTGGCCAGGCACAGGCCGCCGGAGTAGGCGTAGGCGTCGGGGTCGTCCTGGGCGTAGGTTTCGAGCTTGCGGATGTCGACCTTGCCGACCAGCGAGGAGATGTCCTGGTTGTTCTCGTCGCCCGGTTCGGTCTTGGCGACCGCGATCTGGCGCAGCACCGAGGGGTAGCGCTTGACCACCTTGAACTGGCGAATGTCGCCGCCGTACTCCTCGAGCCGCTTCACGGCCCAGGGCGACAGGATGCGGTTCAGGTAGCGCACGGGAATGCCGAACTCCTTCTCGAGGATCTCGCCGTCTTCGAGGGTATCGAACAGCCCGAGGGGCGATTCGTTCACCGGGGAGCCGTGGATCGCATAGAAGGGCACGTGCTCCATGAGCTGCTTCAGGCGCTCGGCGATCGAGCTCTTGCCGCCGCCGACGGGGCCCAGCAGGTAAAGGATTTGCTTCTTTTCTTCCAGGCCTTGTGCGGCGTGGCGGAAATAGGACACCACCTGCTCGATGGCATCTTCCATGCCATAGAACTCCTTGAACGCCGGATAGATCTTGATGACCTTGTTCGCGAAGATCCGCGAAAGACGGGGGTCATTACGGGTATCTACCAGTTCCGGCTCGCCAATGGCCTGAAGCATTCGTTCGGAGGCCGTTGCATATGCCGTCGGATCGCGTTTGCAGATATCCAGATATTCCTGCAGCGAGAGAACTTCCTCGCGGGTGCGTTCGTAGCGGGCTGCAAAGTTGCTGATCACGTCCATGGTCGCGCCTCCTTAGGTCGGCGGGGCTTTTGACCCCGATGCCTACAGCCAGAGACTGCGTCGCTCCTCTTGGAAGAGGGGCCCCGCCCATGGCCGTATGCCGTGGAAAACTCCCTTACACACTATCTACACAATCGGTTCAATCAGCATAAAGCAAAGAAAGAACCAGGCAAATGTTTTATTTATTCTGAACCCCTCTGCCGAGTAAAGTTCCTCGAAAAACAAGGAACTTCTATTCGCGTTTCTGTTAAATTGAAAAGCTCGCGCTCGCGTAATTGTCCCCGGATGAAATGACTATGCCGAATGGCTATCGTCCTCATTGCAATTCTCCGGCGAACAGGTTTCCTAATTGAACCCGGGTTCAATAAAGCCGATGCCTTTCATCAATAACGCACGACCTGTCGTTTGGTTTATTGCATATCCAAAAAACATTAAAGCAATCCCCGCGCCACTTCTGTGGCGGGTGGCTGGCGCATGGCAACGTGGGAAGACAACGCGGGCGCCGGTCGGCGGCGTTCCGCAACGGTGCGGGGAGCACCGTTCGCGTGCCTGGCGCGCCGCCGAAGGGCGGAGGCGGCCGAAAGAGGGCACGCAGCGGGCCGACAGGGCGTCGGCCCGGCGCTGACGAAGGCCGTCAGCGCGTCAGCAGCAATATCAGCTGAAGAATTCCTTGGCTTTGTCGAACCAGCCCTTGTCGGTCGGGCTGTGCTTGTCGCCGCCCTTCTTGAGCGATTCGTCGAGTTCCTTGAGCAACTTGCGCTGGTGCTCGGTGAGCTTCACGGGCGTTTCCACGCGCACGTGGCAGTACAGGTCGCCCGGATAGCTCGAGCGCACGCCCTTGATGCCCTTGCCGCGCAGGCGGAACTGCTTGCCGCTTTGCGTGCCGTCGGGAATGTCGATGGCGGCCGCGCCCTTGAGCGTGGGCACGTTGATCTCGCCGCCGAGCGCCGCCGTGGTGACGCTCACGGGCACCACGCAGTGCAGGTCGTCGCCGTCGCGTTCGAACAGGTCGTGCTTCTTGAGGCGGATCTCGATGTACAGGTCGCCGGGCGGCCCGCCGTTGGTGCCGGGCTCGCCGTTGCCGGTGCTGCGGATGCGCATGCCGTCGTCGATGCCGGCCGGAATCTTCACTTCGAGCGTCTTGTTGTTCTTGATCTTGCCCTGGCCGTGGCACACGGTGCACGGGTCGGGAACGATCTTGCCGCTGCCGTGGCAGGTCGGGCAGGTCTGCTGCACGCTGAAGAAGCCCTGGCGCATCTGCACGGCGCCCGCGCCGTGGCAGGTGGTGCAAGTGATGGGCTTGGTGCCGGGCTTGGCGCCGGAGCCGTGGCAGGTGCCGCAGTCGTCCCAGCTCGGGATGCGGATCTGGGCGTCCTTGCCTTCAGCGGCTTCCTCGAGCGTGACTTCCATCGCGTAGCTCAGATCGCTGCCGCGGAACACCTGGCGTCCGCTGCTGGTGCGGCCACGGCCGCCACCGCCGAACACGTCGCCGAAGATGTCGCCGAAGGCTTCCGCGAAGCCGCCGAAGCCTTCCGCGCCCGGGCCGCCGCGCATGTTGGGGTCGACGCCGGCATGGCCGTACTGGTCGTAGGCGGCGCGCTTCTGGCCGTCCGACAGCATCTCGTAGGCTTCCTTCACCTCCTTGAACTTGGCCTCGGCGTCCTTGCTGGTGTCGCCGTGGTTGCGGTCGGGGTGGTGCTTCATCGCAAGCTTGCGATAAGCCTTCTTGATTTCGTCCTCGTTGGCGTTCTTGGGAACGCCGAGGGTTTCGTAGTAGTCGCGTTTGGTGGCCATGGCAGCAGATTCGGTCGGGCGGCGGGAACTCGGGGAACTGGAAGCGAGAAAGGCTGGAGCACCTGTTCAGGTGTTCCAGCCTTGTGCAAGGGACTGAAGATCAGCCCTTCTTGACTTCCTTGACTTCGGCGTCGACCACGTTGTCGTCGGCCTGCGCGCTGGCAGAGGCTTCCGCGCCTGCCGGGCCGCTGGCTGCCGAGGCGCTGGCCGCGGCGGCCTGCGATTCGGCATACATCTTCTCGCCGAGCTTCTGGCTCGCGGTCATCAGCGTGTTGGTCTTTTCCTCGATCACGGCCTTGTCTTCACCCTTGAGGGCTTCCTCGACGTCCTTGATCGCGGCTTCGATCGCGTCCTTCTCGGCGGCTTCGAGGCTGGCCCCGTGCTCGCCGAGCGACTTCTTCACGCTGTGCACCATGGCTTCGCCCTGGTTGCGCGCCTGCACGAGTTCGAGCTTTTTCTTGTCGTCTTCGGCGTTGAGCTCGGCGTCCTTCACCATCTTCTGGATCTCGTCTTCGCTCAAGCCCGAGTTCGCCTTGATGGTGATCTTGTTTTCCTTGCCGGTGCCCTTGTCCTTGGCGCCGACGTGCAGGATGCCGTTGGCGTCGATGTCGAAGCTCACCTCGATCTGCGGCGTGCCGCGCGATGCCGGCGGAATGCCCTCGAGGTTGAACTCGCCCAGGGCCTTGTTGCCCGAAGCGATTTCGCGTTCGCCCTGGAACACCTTGATCGTCACGGCCGGCTGGTTGTCTTCGGCGGTCGAGAAGGTCTGTGCGAACTTCGTCGGGATCGTGGTGTTCTTCGTGATCATCTTGGTCATCACGCCACCCATGGTCTCGATGCCCAGCGACAGCGGCGTCACGTCGAGCAGCAGCACGTCCTTGCGGTCACCCGAGAGCACTTGCCCTTGAATGGCGGCGCCGACAGCCACGGCTTCGTCGGGGTTCACGTCCTTGCGCGGCTCCTTGCCGAAGAAGGCCTTCACCTTTTCCTGCACCTTGGGCATGCGGGTCATGCCGCCGACCAGGATCACGTCGTTGATGTCGTTCACGCTGATGCCGGCGTCCTTGATGGCCAGGCGGCAAGGCGCAATGGTGCGCTCGACCAGCTCGTCGACCAGGCTTTCCAGCTTGGCGCGGGTGAGCTTGATGTTCAGGTGCTTCGGGCCCGACGCATCGGCCGTGATGTACGGCAGGTTGATGTCGGTCTGCGCGCTGTTCGACAGCTCGATCTTGGCCTTTTCAGCGGCTTCCTTCAGGCGTTGCAGGGCGAGCACGTCCTTGCCCAGGTCGACGCCTTGTTCCTTTTTGAACTCGCCGATGATGTAGTCGATGATGCGCTGGTCGAAGTCTTCGCCGCCCAGGAAGGTGTCGCCGTTGGTCGACAGCACTTCGAACTGCTTCTCGCCGTCGACGTCCGCGATTTCGATGATCGACACGTCGAAGGTACCGCCGCCCAGGTCATACACGGCGATCTTGCGATCGGCCTTGTCCTGCTTGTCCAGGCCGAAGGCCAGGGCTGCAGCGGTGGGTTCGTTGATGATGCGCTTGACGTCCAGGCCCGCGATGCGGCCGGCGTCTTTCGTGGCCTGGCGCTGTGCGTCGTTGAAGTACGCCGGCACTGTGATCACGGCTTCGGTGATGGTTTCGCCGAGGTAGTCTTCGGCGGTCTTCTTCATCTTGCGCAGGATGTCGGCGCTGACCTGTTGCGGGGCCATTTTCTTGCCGCGCACTTCCACCCATGCGTCGCCGTTGTCGGCCTTGGCGATGGTGTAGGGCATCAGGTCGATGTCCTTCTGGACTTCCTTTTCCTCGAACTTGCGGCCGATCAAACGCTTGATCGCGTACAGCGTGTTCTTGGGGTTCGTAACGGCCTGGCGCTTGGCCGAGGCACCGACCAAGACTTCACCGTCTTCCTGGTACGCGACGATCGACGGCGTGGTGCGGGCACCTTCCGAGTTCTCGATCACACGCGTGGTGTTGCCTTCCATGATCGACACGCACGAGTTGGTGGTGCCGAGGTCGATGCCGATGATCTTTGCCATGTTCTTACTCCTGAAATTCGGAAAAATATGTTGTTATGAACTTGTGGATAACCCGGCGTGATTCAAGGGATGACGCGGGGATTTCCTGTGGGAATCTTGTGGGCCGATGCCGCTTTTACTTGGGCGCGGCCACGGTGACCAGCGCCGGGCGCAGCACGCGCTCGTTGATGGTGTAGCCCTTTTGCAGCAGGCCGACCACGGTGTTGGCTTCCTGGTCGGCGGGTACCATCGAGATGGCCTGGTGCAGGTGCGGGTCGAACTTGTCGCCGGCGGCGGGGGCCACTTCGATCACCTTGTTGCGTTCGAGCGCGCTCTTGAGCTGGCGCAGCGTGGCTTCGGCGCCTTCGCGGATCTGCTCGGGCGTGGCGTCCTTGATGGCCAGGCCCGCTTCGAGGCTGTCGGTCACCGGCAGCAGGCTCTCGGCAAAGGCTTCGACCGCGAACTTGCGGGCCTTGGTGATCTCGTCGTCGGCGCGGCGGCGGGCGTTCTGCACGTCGGCTTGCGCGCGCAGGTACTGGTCGGCCAGTTCGACGTTCTTGGCCTGCAGGGCAGCCAGCTCGCCTTGTGCCACGGCCAGGGCGTCGAGCGCCTCGGCTTCATTGGCGGCGTGCGCGGCCTCCAGTTCTTCGGGACTGGGCTCGCCTTGCAGCATTTGAGAATTCTGTGCGGATTGTTGCGGGTCAGACATTTTTCAAAGAACCGGCGTGCGCCGGAAAACAAACACAGCCAGCCACTTGGGGCTGGTCTAGGGCTTTTCAAGCGTAAAAATGCGGCCAAAACGGCCGCAAGAGGGGGCGAAGTGACTTTTGCGAGAGACACCGCGGAACCGGCTTTGCCGGGCCGCTGGTGTCGCCCCCGGTAGGGGGTTGGCGCAGCGGACACGAAGTGCCGCGCAGCCTGGGGGCGAGCCTGGTTCAGTGGGCGTCGAGGAGCTCGACGTCGAACTTCAGGGTGGCGTTCGGGGGGATCACCCCGCCGGCGCCGCGGGCACCGTAGCCCAGTGCGGCCGGGATGATCAGCGTGCGCTTGCCGCCGATCTTCATGCCGGCGACGCCTTCGTCCCAGCCCTTGATGACCTGGCCGGCGCCCAGCGAGAACGCGAAGGGGTCGTTGCGGTCGCGGCTGGAGTCGAACTTGGCGCCTTGCACGCCGTCGTTGAAGAGCCAGCCGGTGTAGTGCACATGCACGTGCTGGCCGGCCTTGGCTTCAGCGCCGGTGCCGACTTCGGTGTCTTCGTATTGCAGGCCGGAGGGGGTGGTGGGCATGGGAAACGCTCCTTGCGTCGATGAAAGGGGAGAGGAATCGGAGCCGCGGAGTTTACCGAGGCTCGGAGCGCCCCCGCTTCAGCCCTGGCTGTCGGAGCCGGACGGCGTGCTTGCGGGAGGTGTCGCGTCGGGTGCGGAAGGCGCGGGCGTCACAGGTGTGAGCGCCTCGGCAGCGGCCGGCTGAGCGGCGGCCGGCCCCGCGGCCTTCTTGCTCTGCCCCAACTGCCACTTGGCGGCGAAGGCCTGCAGGTCGGACAGGCGCTTGAGCAGGTCTTGCCCGCTGAGCGTGAGGCAGTAGCCGTCGCTGCCGTGGCTCACGACGCCGGCTTCGCGCAGCTCCTTGATGCGGGTGTTGAGGGTGTTGGGAGTGATGCCGCCGACGCTGTCCTGCAGCAGCCGGAAGGTCTGGGCGTGGCCGTCGCGCAGGGCCCAGAGCACACGCAGTGCGTAGCGGGCTTCTAGCAGGGCGAGCAACTGGCTGATGGCTGCGTTTTCCTTGGTACTCATCGACATCATCTCCTCGAAGCTGGGCGGACCGTCGGCCGGGGGCGGGCCGGGGCGGCGCACTCTTGTTTGTGATTGGTCGTCATGGACCGTCTGACTGGCCGACGACTATAGCGCGAAGGATCAGGATGCTACTGGTTTTATAGCTGTGCAGGCATGCAGCATGCGGGTTTCGAGACAAAGCTTCACAAATCAGGCGTAGTTGGCCATGGCTTCGCCCAGGCGGATCGCGCGGGTGGGCGACCAGTCCGGGTTGAAGGCCAGCGCGGGCGCCGGGAACAGCATGACGACGGTGGAGCCCAGCAAGAACCGGCCCATCTCGTCGCCCTTGCGGATGTCGATCTGCTGGTCGTTGTAGTGCCACTCGCGCAGCTCGCCCACGCGCGGCGGGTTGACCACGCCGTGCCACACGGTGGCCATGCTGCCCACGATGGTGGCGCCGACCAGCACGAGCACGAAGGGTCCGTTGGCCGATTCGAAGACGCACACCACGCGCTCGTTGCGCGCGAACAGGCCGGGCACGCCGCGCGCGGTGGTCGGGTTGACCGAGAACAGGTCGCCGGGCACATGGATCATGCGCACCAGCCGCCCGTCGCAGGGCATGTGGATGCGGTGGTAGTCCTTGGGGCTCAGGTACAGCGTGGCAAAGCTGCCGTGCGCGAACTTGGCGGCCAGCGCCGCGTCGCCGCCGACCAGCGCGGTGGTCGTGTAGTTGTGGCCCTTGGCCTGGAAGATCTGGTCGCCCTCGATGGCGCCGAACTGGCTGATGGCGCCGTCCACGGGGCAGACGAGGTCGGCCTGCGCAAGCGGGCGCATGCCGGGCTTGAGGGCGCGCGTGAAGAACTGGTTGAAGCTCTTGTAGTGATGGATGTCGGACTCGAGCGCTTCGCCCATGTCGACGCCGTACTTGGCAACGAAGCGGCGAATGATCCAGGTGGTGACCGCGCCTCGTTCCTTGCCTGCGACCCAGCCGGCGAAATTGGTCAGGGCCTGCTTGGGGAACAGGTATTGGGGCAGAACTGCGGAGCGATCGGACACGTTGTGAAAGGCCTGGAATGCGGAATCGGACGGGCATTCTATAAAGCGCTTCTCCTTGGGGACGTAGGAAGCTTCCCTTGGTTGCGCGCTTGTCCTTTACCTGTGTGGGGCACGCGCCCGGCGGGCGGTGCGGCGCGGTCGGCCCCACTGTGCCGGCCGCTTCGCGGCTGCCCTGCGGTGCTCGCGTTTCGCGGGGTCTCGCAGAACTCGCTGCGCTCAGACAGCTGCGAGCCCTGATCCGCGAAACGCTGCGCGCCTCGGCGGCACAGAGGGGCCGCCCGCACCACACCGCCCACCGGGCGCTTGTGGGGGTGTGGAGGCTGTCGGGCGCCGCCGCTGCTGG
Organism: Variovorax sp. YR752; assembly: GCF_943372545.1. Lineage (NCBI taxonomy): Bacteria > Pseudomonadati > Pseudomonadota > Betaproteobacteria > Burkholderiales > Comamonadaceae > Variovorax > Variovorax sp. YR752. The sequence goes on from NZ_CALRZC010000116.1 coordinate 10,027, forward strand.
GGTGGGGTCAGTCGGCCTTGATGCCTGCTGCTTTGATCACTTGCGCCCACTTCTCCACTTCGGCCTTCTGGAACGCTGCGATCTGCGCGGTCGTCAGGTCGGCGGGCTCCATGCCGAAGCCCTTGAGCTTGTCCTGCATCTCGGGTGTCGCGAGGATCTTGCGGATCTCGGTGTGCAGGCGCTCCACCACGGGGGCGGGCGCGCCGGCGGGCACGAAGATCGCCTGCCACGACACCACCTCGAAGTCCTGCAGGCCGGGCACGCCCGATTCGGCGACCGTGGGCACGTCGGGCATCGAGGCCAGGCGCTTGGCCGAGGTGACGGCAATGGCGCGCAGCTTGCCGCTCTGGATGTGCGGGCCCGCCACGACGGTGGTGTCGAACATCATGTCGACCTGGCCGCCGATCACGTCCTGGATCGCCGGGCCGCTGCCTTTGTACGGGATGTGCGTGAACTTCACGCCCGACTTGAAGCCCAGCAGCTCCAGCGCCAGGTGCTGCGAGGTGCCCGTGCCTGCCGAGGCCGACGAGAGGCCGCCGGCCTTGGCCTTGCTCGCGGCGATCACGTCCTTCAGCGTCTTGTAGGGGCTGGCCTGGTTCACCACCAGCACCACCGGGTTGGTGCCGATCAGCGTCACGGGCGCGAACGACTTCTGTGGGTCGTAGCCGAGCTTGGGGTACAGGCTCACGTTGATGGCGTGCGAGCTGATCGTGCCGCCCACCAGCGTGAAGCCGTCGGGCGCGGCGCGTGCGCCGATCTCGGAGCCCACGCTGCCGCCGGCGCCGCCCTTGTTGTCGATGATCACGCTCGTGCCGAGCACGGTGCCGAGCTTCTGGCCGATGAGCCGGCCCAGCACGTCGGTGGTGCCGCCCGCGGGGAAGGGCACGAGGTAGGTGATGGCCTTGCCCGTGGGCCAGGTGGTGCCGCCTTGCGCAAAGGCGGGCAGGGCCGCGGCGAGCGAAACGGCGAGGGCGGACTGGATCAGTGTGCGGCGTTGCATGGCAGTGTCTCCTTGTCGTGGGGCGTTCACGGCTTGATGTTCAGCTTGGTGATCAGCGCCTTGAAGTAGGCGTTGTCCTTGGCCAGCGTGTCCTTGAACACGGCGCCGTCGGTGTAGACGTAGCCCAGGTTCTGCTTGTCCATCACCTCGTGCATCAGCGGCTCGGCGGCGGTCTTGGCGGTGATCTCGCGCAGCTTGGCCATCACTTCGGGCGGTGTGTTCTTCGGTGCGCCCAGGCCGCGCCACGTGCCGATCGACAGGTCGATGCCGCGCTCCTTGGCGGTGGGGATCTTTTCGAAGCCCTTCACGCGCTTGTCGGCCATCACCATCAGCACCTTGAGCTTGCCGCCCTGCACGTGCGTCGTGACTTCGGCGGGGCTCACGGCCACGGCCTCGATGTGGCCGCCCAGCAGCGCCAGCACGGCGGGCGCGGCGCCCTGGTACGGGATGTGGCCGAACTTGGTGCCGGTCTTGTCTTCGAGCGCGGCGGCGGCCAGGTGCCAGATCGAGCCGTTGCCCGAGTTGCCCACGCGGATGCCCTCGGGCGACTTCTTCGCGGCAGCCAGGAACTCTTCGATCGTGTTCCACGGCGCATCGGCCTTCACGGTGATCGCGGCCGGGTCGGCGTTGAGCTGCGCAATCGGCTGGAAGTCGTCGTAGTTGAACTTGGCCAGGCCCAGGTGCGGCAGCGTGAGCAGCTCCACGGTGAGCACCGCGAGCTTGTAGCCGTCGGGCTTGGCGTTGATCACCTCGGTCCAGCCGATGGCGCCGCCCGCGCCGGGGCGGTTGACGATCACGATGCTCTGCGAGATGTGCTTGCGGCTCGCCTCGGAGAACGCGCGCGCCAGCCCATCGGTGCCGCCGCCGGGCTGGTAGGGCACGAGCAACTCGATGGTGCGGTTCGGGAAGTCGTTGGCTTGTGCCGCGGCCGGCGCGGCCAGGCCGAGCGAGAGGGCGGCGGTGGCCGAAAGGGCGGCAAGGCCGCGGACGAACTGGCTTCTTTGCATGGTGTCTCTGTCTCCGTTGTTGATCTGTTGTGCTGAGAAGGCGGGGGGCGTCAGGGCATGTACTGCCCGCCGTTCACCTCGAGCACCTGGCCTGTCACGTAGCCCGAGAGCTGTTCGGACGCGAGGTACAGGAAGGCGCCCACGCATTCGTCGGCCGTGCCCAGGCGCCCCATCGGGATGCCGGTCTTGAAGGTCTCGAGCATCGCGGGCGTCGAGAAGCGGTCCTGGAACGGCGTCTGGATCACGCCGGGCGCCACCGCGTTCACGCGGATGCGGTCGCCCACGAGTTCCCGGGCGAGGCCGTGCGTCGCGGTGCTCACGAAGCCCTTGGCGCCCGCATACAGGTAGGCGCCGGGCCCGCCGCCGGTGCGCGCGGCCACCGAGGTCACGTTGATGATGGCGCCGCTGCCTTGTTTGCGCATCTGCGGCACGGCTTCGCGGCAGAAGGCCAGCACCGAGCGCGCGTTGATGTGCATCACCTCGTCGAACAGCGCATCGTCGAACTCGGCGATGGGCATGCGCTTGACCAGGCTGCCGGCGTTGTTCACCAGCACGTCGATGCGGCCGAACTGCGCCGTCGTTTCCTGCACGCAGGCGCGGATCGCGGCGGTGTCGCGCACGTCGGCCTGCAGCGCAAAGGCGGTGCCGCCGGCGGCGCGGATGGTGTCGACCACGCCGTTGGCCGCATCGGCCGAGCTGTTGTAGTGCACGGCCACGCGCATGCCGCGCGCAGCGAACGCGATGGCCACCGCCGCGCCGATGCCGGTGCTGGCACCGGTGACGAGGGCGGTCTTGTCCTTGAGGTCTTCCATGTCTGTGCTCCGTGTGGGTGAGTCGATCAGGTGACCGGTGCCGGGTTGAACAGCACCAGCGCGTTGTGCAGCCTCCAGTGCTCGGCCCAGGTCTTCTTGCGGCCGCTGGCTACGTCGAGCATCAGGCGGAACATTTCCCAGCCGATGTCTTCGATGCTGGCGTCGCCGTCCGCGATGCGGCCTGCGTTCACGTCCATCAGGTCGTGCCAGCGGCGCGCGAGGTCGCTGCGCGTGGCGACCTTGATCACCGGCACCTCGGCCAGCCCGTAGGGCGTGCCGCGACCGGTGGTGAACACATGCAGGTTCATGCCGGCCGCGAGTTGCAGCGTGCCGCAGATGAAGTCGCTGGCGGGCGTGGCGGCGTAGATCAGGCCCTTCTGCTTCGCCTTCTCGCCGGGCGCAAGCACGCCCGTGATCGGCGACGAGCCCGACTTCACGATCGAGCCCATCGCCTTCTCGACGATGTTCGACAGCCCGCCCTTCTTGTTGCCCGGCGTGGTGTTGGCACTGCGGTCGACGCGGCCCTGGTGCAGGTAGGCGTCGTACCAGGCCATCTCGCGGATCATCGCGTCGGCCACTTCGGGCGTGGACGCGCGCGAGGTGAGCTGGTCGATGCCGTCGCGCACCTCGGTGACTTCCGAGAACATCACGGTGGCGCCCGCGCGCACCAGCAGGTCGGTGCAAAAGCCCACGGCCGGGTTGGCGGTGACGCCCGAAAAAGCGTCGCTGCCGCCGCATTGCACGCCCACGACGAGTTCGCTCGCGGGCACGGTCTCGCGCTGGCGTTTGTTGAGGCGCGCGAGGTGCACGTCGGCCTGGCGCATCACCGAATCGATCATCGACATGAAGCCGACGTGCGCGTCGTCCTGCAGGCAGACCACGTCGAGATCGTCGGCGGGCGCGCCGCGCTGGTCGGTGATGGGGATGGTGCCGGGCGGCAGCAGCCGCTCGGGCTGCAGCTTCTCGCAACCCAGGCTCACGACCATCACCTCGCCGCCGAAATTCGGGTTGAGGCTGATGTTGCGCAGCGTGCGGATCGGCACGATGGCGTCGGGCGCGTCGATGGCGACGCCGCAGCCGTAGCTGTGCTCGAGCGCCACCACGTCGTCCACATGAGGGTATTTCGGCAGCAGCTCGGCCTTGATGCGCGCCACGGCGAACTCGGTCACGCCGGCCACGCACTGCACGGTCTGCGTGATGGCCAGGATGTTGCGCGTGCCCACGGAGCCGTCGGCGTTGCGGTAGCCCTCGAAGGTGTAGCCCTCGAGCGGCGGCAGGGCAGGGGGCTTGACGGTCGCGATGGGCAGGCCGTCGAGCTCGGGCGCGACCGGCATGCGCATCACGCGCTCGTGCACCCAGCTGCCGCGCGGCAGCGCCTTGAGCGCGTAGCCGATCACGACGTTGTAGCGCACGATGGCCGCGCCTTCGGCCAGGTCGGTCAGCGCGACCTTGTGGCCTTGGGGCACGGTGTCGACCAGCACGAGGCCGTCGTCGAAGGCCGTGCCGGCCTTGAGGCCGCCGTCGTTCGCGACGATGGCGACGTTGTCGGCCGCGTGGATGCGGATGTACAGCGGCGGTCGGGTGTTCGCATCGGCCATCGGGAGGCCCTTTCTTCTGTCTTTACTTCACCACCATGAACAGGCCCGGGAGCCAGGTGGAAAACGCGGGAACAAAGGTAACCACCCCGAGCGCAAAGATCAATGCGCCATAGAAGGGCCAGATCGTTCGCATCACCGTGCCCACCGACACCCCGCCGATGGCACAGCCGACGAACTGCGTGGTGCCCACGGGCGGCGTGTTCAGGCCGAGCGCGCAGTTGATGAGCATCACCACCCCGAATTGCACCGAGGTCATGCCGTAGTGCTGGGCAATGGGCAAAAAGATCGGCGTGCACAGCAGGATCGTCGCGGCCATGTCCAGGAAGGTGCCCAGCACGAACAGGATGATGTTGATGAGCAGGAAGATCATCCACGGCGTGGTCGTCACCTGCGACAGCAGTTCGCCCGTGAGCTGGGCCACGCCGTACAGGCTGATGAGGTAGCCGAAGGTGCTCGAGATGCCGATGAGCAGCAGGATCACGCCCGTGGTGCGCACCGCCTTCGCGGCCGCCTTGATGAAGTGCTCCCACTTCAGCGTGCGGTACACGAAGATCGTGAGCGCCAGCGCATAGAGCACCGCCACCGCCGCTGATTCGGTCGCCGTGAAGATGCCCGACAGGATGCCGCCGAGGATCAGCACCACGATGAACAGGCCCGGCAATGCCGCCGCGAACGAACGCGCCACGATCTCCCAGCCCGGGAACTTGCCGGCGGGGTAGCCGCGCTTCACGGCCACGAGGTAGGCCGCCGCGAGGTTGCTGATGGTGAGCACGGCCGCCGGCAGCAGCGCCGCCAGGATCAGCGCCGCGATCGACACCTTGCCGCCCGCTGCGAGCGAGTAAATGATGAGGTTGTGGCTCGTCGGCATGAGTGCGCCGACCAGGGCCGCGTGCGTCGTCACGTTGACGGCGTAGTCGGCGTGGTAGCCCTCCTTCTTCATCATCGGGATCATCACGGCGCCCATGGCCGAGACGTCCGCCACGGGCGAGCCCGAGACGCCGCCGAACAAGGTGCAGGCCACCACGTTCGACATGCCGAGGCCGCCGCGCACGTGGCCCACGAGGTTGCGCGCAAAGTTGACGATGCGGTCCGCAATGCCGCCGTAGAGCATGAGCTCGCCGGCGAAGATGAAGAACGGAATCGCGAGGAACGAGAAGATGCCCATGCCCGAGGTCATCTGCTGGAAGCCCACCGCGAGCGGCAGGCCTTCGTACAGCAGCGTGGCCAGGGCCGAGAGGCCGATCGAGAACGCCACCGGCACGCCGAGCAGCAGGAACAGCGTGAACGAGAGGCAAAGAATGAGAAGAGGGGTCGTCATGATGAGGTTCAGCCCCAGGCGGGTTCGACTTCGCGGCCTTGAGCGAGCGCGATGATGTGTTCGATGGAGAACATCACGATGAGGACGCCCGACACGGCGGCGGGCACGTACTTCCAGCCTTCGGAAATCCACAGCGTGGGCAATCTGTAGTCCCACACCGATTCGGCGAGCGAGGCGCAGTTCCAGGCCATGGCCAGGCCGAACAGCAGGATCAGCGCATGGATGAGGTATTCCATCTTCAGGCGCAGCCAGTCGGGTGCGAGCACGAGGAAGGATTCAAGCCCGATGTGGCCCGCGTCGCGCACGCCCACGGCCACGCCCAGCATGGTCACGTAGAGCACCAGCAGCAGCGCGAGGCTCTCGGCCCAGGTGGGGGTGTTGTTGAGCACATAGCGGCCGAACACCTGCCAGCTCACGGCGCAGATCACCGCGACGAGACCGAGGATGCCCATCCACATGCAGGCACGGGCGAGCGTGCGGCAAAGTTTGGTGTACATATTTCCAGCGCGAAAAATGGAGAGGCCCCGCCTCTTCGTGGAACACCGAGGAACCGGCTTTGCCGGGCCTCAGGTGTTGCCCCCGGTAGGGGGTTGGAGAAGCGACACGAAGTGCGCGAAGCCTGGGGGCGAGCCCTGCTTACTTCGTGTCCTGGACGCGCTTGACCAGGTCTTTCAGCTTCGCGTCCGTGATGAACTTGTCGTACACCGGCTTCATCGCGGCCTGGAACGGGGCCTTGTCGACGTCGATGATCTCGGCGCCGCCGGCCTTCACCGTGGCCAGCGACTTCACTTCACGCTCCTGCCACTGCTTGCGCATGTAGGGCACCGATTCCTTGGCGGCCTGGCGCAGCCAGCCTTGCTCTTCGGTGGAGAGCTTGTCCCACACGCGCTTGGAGAACAGCAGCATCTCGGGCGCCATCGAGTGCTCGGTCTTGCTGTAGTACTTGGCGACCTCGAAGGCGCGCGCGCTTTCGTAGGTGGGGTAGTTGTTTTCGGCGGCGTCGATGAGGCCGGTCTTCAGGCCCGTGTACACCTCGCCCATGGGCATCGGCGTGGCGTTGGCGCCCATGGCTTCGAGCATCGACACCCACAGGTCGGACTGCTGCACGCGGACCTTCAGGCCCTTCATGTCGGCGAAGTTGCGCACCGCCTTCTTGGCCGTGAACATCGAGCGCGCGCCGCTGTCGTAGTAGGCCAGGCCCACGAAGCCCTGCTTCTCGCACGACTTCAGGATTTCTTCACCGACCGGACCGTCGAGCACCTTGTGCAGGTGGTCGACCGAGCGGAACAGGAAGGGCATGGTCGGCACCTGCGTCTCGGGGCAGATGTTGTTCATGGGCGCGATGTTCACGCGCACCATCTGCAACGCGCCGATCTTGGTCTGCTCGATCGTGTCTTTCTCGTTGCCGAGCGCGCTGTTGTTGAAGACCTTGATGCTGTGCTTGCCCCCGGACAACGCCTTGAGCCGTTCGCTCATGAACTTCACGGCGGTCACCGTGGGGTAGTCGTCGGGGTGGATGTCGGCCGAGCGGAACTCGGTGGCGCCTGCAGCCAGTGTGGTCAACGCGGCTGCAGCGCCGGCAGCAAGTGCGATGAGTGTCTTGTAGAGCTTCATTTGTCTCGTCCTCTTGGTGGTTGTCGTAAACAGAAAGAAAGGGGTCAGCCGAACGCCGGCTCGGGCACGCCGGCCACGCCGGGGCGCAGCGCGAACACGCCGCCGGCCAGCGGCTGGTCCGACAGGTCGATGCCGCCGGGGCGGATCGAGGTGACGAACAGCGTGTCGAGGTTCGCGCCGCCGAAGGCGCACATGGCGGGCTTCTTCACCGGCACTTCGAGCGAGCGGTCGAGCCGGCCGTCGGGCGTGAAGCGGTGCACCAGACCGGCGTCGTTGCCGCAGATCCAGTAGCAGCCGTCGACGTCCATCGCCGCGCCGTCGGGGCGGCCGGGCAGGGGCTGCATGTCGACGAACAGGCGCCGGTTGTGGGGCGTGCCGGTGTCGGTGTCGTAGTCGAAGGCCCAGACGGCCTGCACGCTCGGGTGCGAGTCCGACAGGTACATCGTGCGGCCGTCGGGGCTGAAGGCCAGGCCGTTGGGCACGATCAGGTCGTCCAGCTTCAGGGCCGCGCTGTCGTCGCCAGCGCCGTAGCGGTACAGGCGGCCGACGCGTGCGCCGGCGGCCATGTCGAGCAGCATCGTGCCGGCCCAGAAGCGGCCCTGCCGGTCGCAGCGGCCGTCGTTGAAGCGCATGCCCGGCGCGGCGTGCGCCACTGGCGCGAGCGGCGTGGCCGCGAGCGTGCCGTCGGTGCGCGGACGCAGCGAGAACAGGCCGCTTTCCATGCCGGCGATCCACTCGCCGGGCTGGCCGGCGCGCGGTGCGATGCAGGCGATCATTTCGTCGGCCTGCCACGTCGCATGGCCTTCGGCGGCGTGCCAGCGGTTGAGCGTGCGCGCGGGAATGTCGACCCAGTAGAGCGCCTGCTCCGTGGCCAGCCACACGGGGCTTTCGCCCGTGCCGTTGCGCGCGTCGAGAACGAGTTCGGCTTGCATCGGGTGCCGCGCGGTCAGTCGCCGAACGGGCCTTGAGCGGTGAACGCGCCGCCCTGGTAGATGGCGTTCGGGTCGGTGGGCGCCACCTTCGGCTGCGCCTCGACCTTGTCGCGGAACACTTCCGAACTGTCTTGCGGCACGAAGCCCAGGTGCGCGGCGGCGGCGTTGTCCCACCACAGGTCGCGGTTGGCCGACATGCCGTAGACCACCGTGTGCTTCACGTCGGGCGTGAAGAGCGACTTTTCGATCAGCGTCGTGAGGTCGCGGTAGCTGAGCCAGGTGCTCATCATGCGGCGGTTGAGCGGTTCGGGGAACGACGAGCCGATGCGGATGCTCACCGTTTCGATGGCCCAGCGGTCGAAGTAGAACTGCGCCATGTCTTCGCCGAAGGACTTCGACAGGCCGTAGTAGCCGTCGGGACGGCGTGCGGCGTGCGCGTCGATGTGTTCGTCTTGCTTGTAGAAGCCGATCACGTGGTTCGAGCTGGCGAACACCACGCGCTTCACGCCATGGCGGCGCGCGGCCTCGTACAGGTTGAACACGCCCTTGATGTTGGCTTCGAGCACTTCTTCGAAAGGGCGCTCGACCGACACGCCGCCGAAATGGGCGATGGCGTCACAGCCGGCCACCAGCGCATCGACCGCGGCCTTGTCGGACAGGTCGCAGGGCACGACTTCTTCATGTGCGCCCGTGGCCGGCGCGATGTCGGCGATGTCAGAGAGGCGGATCACGTGCGCAAACGGCGCGAGCCGCTCGCGCAGCACGCGGCCGAGTCCACCGGCGGCGCCGGTCAGCAGCAAGCGGCCGAGTGGGGAGGAGGGGGCTTCAGGCGTCGACATGTCTTCGAGATGTGTGATGGGAAGCGGAGGGAGTGGACAACTTCGTCACCGTTTTTAGGTGATAAGTTATCTGTTGTCGTACAACTGTGAGGGGATTATGATCGTCGCCATGGCCCAAACGACTGCGGGTAATCCCGAGGTTCAGAAAACGACCGCCGACAATCCGGCGGGAAGCGCCGCCTTCGTCGGGCGGCCGCGCCAGCGCGCGCGCGGCCTGGCGCACGGGCTGGTGGAAGACCTGGGCGAGAAGATCCGCAGCCAGTCGCTGCGGCCGGGCGACAAGCTGCCGACCGAGTCGGCCATCATGCAGGCCTATGGCGTGAGCCGCACCGTGGTGCGCGAGGCGCTGTCGAAGCTGCAGGCGGGCGGGCTGGTCGAGACGTTGCATGGCGTGGGCACCTTCGTGCTGCAGCCGCGTCCGGGTGGCATGGGGGGCGTGTTCCGCCTCGATCCCGGCGAGATCGCGACCTCGGTCGACGTGCTCGCCGTGCTCGAGCTGCGCATCAGCCTGGAGACCGAATCCGCCGGGCTGGCCGCGAGCCGGCGCACCGACGAGCAGCTGGTCGCGATGCGCCAGGCGCTCGACGCCTTCGAGCAGAACGTCAAGGTGGGCGGCGACACCGTGGCGCCCGACTTTGCCTTCCACCTGGAGATCGCGCAGTCGACCGGCAACCCCTACTTCGCCGACATCATGCGGCACCTGGGTACGACGATCATCCCGCGCACGCGCATCAGCGCGATCCGCGTGCAGGACGGCAGCTACCTGAGCCGCGTGAACCGCGAGCACGAAGAAATCTATGCGGCCATTGCGCGCCGCGACCCCGAGTCGGCACGCGCCGCGATGCGCATCCACCTGACCAACAGCCGCGAGCGGCTGCGCATGGCGCAGGAAGCCGCGCAACAGCAAAAAGCCAAGACGGAGGCGGCCGGCAACGGCGCCGCCTCGTCCGACCCCACCCCTTCGCGTTGAGTTCGCGCTGAGTTCGTGTTCAGCGCGCGCTGAATTTCCGGGCTCAAGTCTGGACAAGCTGATTTTCTAGTTGTACGATGACTGATAACATGCGACGCCATCGAGGCCACGCATGCCCCGCATCGAACTTCAGGAGACAGCACCCATGACCATCAACCGACGCGGCGCGCTCGGCGCCGCCCTCGCCACCACACTGGCTGCCAGCCTGCCCTTGCACGCTTTCGCGCAAGGGGCGGGCGGCAACTGGCCTTCCAAGCCCATCCGTCTCATCGTGCCGTACCCGCCGGGCGGCTCATCGGACATCATTGCGCGCGCCATCGGCCAGCCGCTGTCCGAAGCGCTGGGCCAGCCCGTGGTCATCGAGAACCGCGCGGGCGCCAACGGCAACCTCGGCGCCGACCTGCTCGCCAAGGCGCCGGGCGACGGCCACACGCTCATGCTGTGCGACCTCGGTGCGCTGGCCATCAGCCCCTCGCTGTACCCCAAGCTGCCGTTCGATCCGACGAAGGACCTGCGCAGCGTGGCCATGCTGGCCTACTCGCCGCACCTGCTGGTGGTGCACCCGTCGGTGCAGGCCAGCACGCTGAAGGAACTCGTCGAGCTGTCGAAGAAGAGCGACCTCAACTTCGCCGTCACCGCCAGCGGCAGCACCGCGCACCTGGCCGGCGTCGAGCTGCAGCGCAAGAGCGGCGCCAAGTGGGAGTACGTGCCCTACAAGGGCGGCGTGCAGGCCGTGCTCGACACCGTCGCCGGCCAGACGCAGGTGCTCATGAACGGCATGCTGGCCACGTACCCGCATGTGCAGAGCGGCAAGCTCAAGCTCATCGCCGTGTCGAAGTCGACGCGCATGCCGCTGATCGGCAACGTGCCGACCATCGCGGAGCAGGGCGTTCCCGGCTACGAGTCGGGCACATGGCAGGGCGTGGTCGCAGCGCGCGGCACCCCTGACGCGGTGATCGCCCGGCTCAACAAGGAACTGGTCCGCATCATCCGCACGCCCGACATCCGGGCGCGCCTTGCGGGACAGGGCGCCGAGGTCGTGACCATGACCGCGCCCGAGCAGGACCAGTTCTTCGCCAAGGAGCGCGCGCGCTGGGCGCAAGTGATCCAGCAGGCCAACCTGAAGCTCGATTGAGCGGCCCCTCTTTCTTCATTTCTCTTTTTCATTTTTCACTGGACGACTTCCGATGAACCCGCAAGAACTCAAGACCATCATGGGCTCCGGCCTGCTCTCGTTCCCGCTGACCGACTTCGACAGCAACGGCGACTTCCACAAGAAGGGCTACGTCGAGCGCCTCGAATGGCTGGCGCCCTACGGCGCGAGCGCGCTGTTCGCCGCGGGCGGCACGGGCGAGTTCTTCTCGCTGACGGGTGAGGAGTACCCCGAGATCATCCAGACCGCCGTCGACACCTGCCGCGGCGTGGTGCCGATCATTGCCGGCGCCGGCGGCCCGACGCGCTTCGCCATTCAATGTGCGCAAGCCGCAGAGAAGGCGGGCGCGCACGGCATCCTGCTGCTGCCGCACTACCTCACCGAAGCCGGCCAGGAAGGCCTGGCCGCGCACGTCGAGGCCGTGTGCAAAAGCGTGAAGTTCGGCGTGATCGTCTACAACCGCGCCTCGAGCCGCCTCAAGCCCGACACGCTGGCCCGCCTGGCCGAGCGCAATCCGAACCTCGTCGGCTTCAAGGACGGCGTGGGCGACATCGAAGCGATGGTCGCGATCTTCCAGAAGATGGGCGACCGCTTCGCCTACCTGGGCGGCCTGCCGACCGCAGAGGTGTATGCCGCGGCCTACAAGGCGATGGGCACGCCCGTGTACTCGTCGGCGGTCTTCAACTTCATTCCGAAGACGGCGATGGATTTCTATCACGCGGTCGCCAACGACGACATGGCCACGCAGCACCACCTGCTGAAGAACTTCTTCATGCCCTACCTGGAACTGCGCAACCGCGTGCCCGGCTACGCCGTGAGCATCGTGAAGGCGGGCGCCAAGCTCGTCGGCCACGACGCCGGCCCCGTGCGCGCACCGCTCACCGACCTGAAGCCCGACGAGATGGACGCGCTGAAGGCGCTCATCGACACGCTCGGCCCGCAGTAAGCAGGCACTGATCGCAGTAGTCGACCGCACCACAAAACAAACAGGAGACAACGACATGCTCATCAGAAAATTCTTCCTCGCCGCCGCAGCGACCGCCGTGTTCGCGGGCTGCGCCGCCAGCGGTGGCAGCAGCAGCAGTGCTTCGGCCGAACCGGCAGTGGCCGCAGCCGCCGAGCGGCTGCGCGTCGCCATGGTCGACCCGACGCCCGCCGCGCTGCGTGCGCTGGTGTCCGACGACCTGAGCTACGGCCATTCGGGCGGTAAGGTCGACACGCAGGCCAGCTTCATCAGCGACCTGCTCGACCGCAAGTCGGACTTCGTGGCCATCGCGATCACCGACCAGACCATCAAGGTGGTCGACGGCCACACGGCCATCGTGCGCCACACGCTCACGGCCGACACCAACGACTCGGGCAAGCCCGGCAAGGTCGCGCTGAAGATCCTCGGCATCTGGCAGAAGCAGGGCGGCGAGTGGAAGCTGCTCGCGCGCCAGGCCGTTCGCCTCACGACCTGACGGAGGCGCGATCGATGAAGAGAAAAGAGCTCCTCGTCGCGGGCCTTGCGCTCGCTGCCACCGCGCTGCTGCCGCTGCACGCCTCGGCGCAGGCCGATGCATGGCCGCAGCAGAAGCCCGTGACGATCATCGTGCCGTTCCCGGCCGGCGGCTCCACCGACATGGTGGCGCGCGCGCTGGCGCAGCAGCTGCAGGGCAAGCTCGGCGGCAGCTTCGTGGTCGACAACCGCCCGGGCGCCACCGGCACCATCGGCACCGGCTTCGTGCGGCGCGCATTGCCCGACGGCTACACGCTGCTGGTGTCGTCGCTCGGTGCTTTCGTCGTCACGCCGCACCTGCAGAAGAGCGTGCCCTACGACGCCACCAAAGACTTCGACTACATCAGCGTGCCCGTGCAGGCGCCCAACGTGCTCGTGGTGAATGTCGCGCGGCCTGAACACACCGTGGCCGACGTGCTCGCGCTGTTGCGCAAGACGCCCGGCAAGGTCTCGTTCGCGAGCTCGGGCAACGGCTCGTCCGACCACCTGTCGGCGGAACTCTTCTGGCAGCAATCGAAGACCGAAGGCGTGCACGTGCCCTACAAGGGCGGCGCGCCGGCGGTGAACGATCTGTTGGGCAACCAGGTCGACTTTTCGTTCCAGAACGTGAACGCCGTGCTGCCGCACATTCGCGCCGGCAAGCTGCGCGCGATTGCCGTCACCGGCGACAAGCGCTCGCCGGTGCTGCCCGACGTGCCCACGCTCGCCGAAGCCGGCGTGAAGGGCGCGGAGGTTTACTCGTGGCAAGGCATGGCCGCACCCAAGGGCCTGCCCGCCGCCACGAAGAAGAAGCTGAGCGACGCGGTCATCGCCGCCATGCAAGACCCCGAGACGAAGAAACGCATGCTCGACCAGGGCCTGGAAATCGTCGCCAGCACCCCAGAAGACTTCACTGCTTTCCAGTTGCGCGAATGGGCGCGATGGAAGACGCTCATCGACACCCGCCACATCACTGCTGACTGAGCCACCGAGCCCGAAGATGACCTCTCCTGAATCCGCTGCTCCCCCCGCCGTGTCGGGCGCGCCCGTTGTCACCGCCATGCGCGTCGTGCCCGTTGCGGGCCACGACAGCATGCTGATGAACCTCAGCGGCGCGCACGGCCCGTTCTTCACGCGCAACCTGCTGATCCTCACCGACAGCGCCGGCCACACCGGCGTGGGCGAAGTGCCGGGCGGCGAGAAGATCCGCCAGACGCTCGAAGACGCGCGCGACCTCATCGTGGGCCAGCCCATCGGCAACCACAACGCCGTGCTCAACCGCATGCGCAACGCGTTTGCCGCGCGCGACAGCGGCGGGCGCGGCCTGCAGACCTTCGACCTGCGCGTGACCATCCACGCCGTCACCGCCGCCGAAGCCGCGCTGCTCGACCTGCTGGGCCAGCACCTGGGCGTGCCCGTGGCTGCGCTGCTCGGCGAAGGCCAGCAGCGCGATGCGGTGCAGATGCTCGGCTACCTCTTCTATGTGGGCGACCGCACGAAGACCGGCCTGGCGTACGAAACCGACCCGAACGCCGATAACGACTGGTTCCGCCTGCGCCACGAAGAGGCGATGACGCCCGAGTCGATCGTGCGGCTGGCCGAGGCCACGCACGCACGCTACG
>NZ_CALRZC010000117.1:0-24339 GCF_943372545.1 Variovorax sp. YR752
CGCCGCATGGTGGCCGAGGGCTGGGCCTGGGTGTACGACTACCACGGCATCGTGAAGAAGCGCGGCGGCGACCTGTTCCGGCTCGAGGCCACGGCGCGCGCGCAGCACCTGGGCCTGTGGGCCGACACGACGCCCACGCCGCCGTGGGACTGGCGGCGCGAACGGCGGGAGCAGCCGCGCAACCACCACAACAACAACGGTGGTTCGCAGCCCTGGGGCGACGTGCGCTTCGAACCCCTGTCATGACGGCTTCATGGGCGCGCGGGAGCATCGCAGGCTCCCACGATTCCCACGGACCTTCAGGACATGGCCAAAGACTTCGCGCGCATGGAGGACTCGAACCTCTCCGGCAATCCCACGATCCACGACGTGTCCGACCCGAAGCGGCGGGTCTTCGTGCGCGGCGGCCTGGCGGCGGCCGTGGCGGGCCTGTTCGGGCCACTGGCTGGCTGTGCCAGCACGGGTACCAGTGGCAGTAACAGCGCGGTGAGCGGCCTGGGCCGCGCCATCGGTTTCAAGAGCGTGCCCATGGCGGCGGTCGACCAGGTCGTCGTGCCCGAGGGCTACCGCACGCAGGTGATCTATCGCTGGGGCGACCCCACCGGCATCGCGGGCCGCATGCCCGCCTTCAAGACCGACGCTTCCGACACCGCCGACGACCAGGCGCTGCAGGCCGGCATGCACCACGACGGCATGGCCTTCTTCCCGCTCGATGGATCGAACCGCGGTCTGCTCGTGCTGAACCACGAGTACGTGGACGACGGCCTGCTGCATACCGACGGCATGAAGACCTGGACCGCCGCGAAGGTGCGCAAGTCGATGCACGCGCACGGCGTGTCGGTGATCGAGCTGCAGCGCGACGGCGCGGCCTGGTCGCAGGTGCTGCCTTCGCGTTTCGCGCGCCGCATCACCGCGCTCACGCCGATAACGCTCACCGGCCCCGCGGCCGGCCACCCGATGCTGCGCACCGCGGGCGACCCCAGCGGCACGCAGGTGCTCGGTACCTACAACAACTGTTCCAACGGCCAGACGCCGTGGGGTACCTACCTGACCTGCGAGGAAAACTTCGCCGACTACTTCGAGGGCACGGCTACGCCCGACGCGCACCAGAAGCGCTGGGGCCTCAAGAAGGGCAACGGCGCCAAGTACCGCTGGCACGAGCACGAAGAACGCTTCGACGTGGCCAAGCACCCGAACGAATCGAACCGCTACGGCTGGGTGGTCGAGATCGATCCGCAAGACCCGACCTCCACGCCGCGCAAGCGCACCGCACTGGGCCGCGCCGCGCACGAAGGCGCCGCGGTGGCGCTCACCGACGACGGCCGCGCTGTGGTCTACATGGGCGAAGACTCGCGCTTCGAGTACATCTACAAGTTCGTGAGTCGCGACAAAGTGCGCCCCGGCGGCGCCGCCGCCAACCGCGACCTGCTCGACCACGGCACGCTCTACGTGGGCCGCTTCGACGTCGACGGCACGGGCGAGTGGTTGCCGCTGGTGCAGGGCAAGGGCGGGCTCGTGGCCGACAAGGGCTTCGCCACGCAGGGCGACGTGCTCATCAAGTCGCGCCAGGCCAGCGACCTCCTCGGCGCGACAAAGATGGATCGCCCCGAGTGGACCACCGTCGATCCGCTGACGAAGGAGGTCTACTGCACGCTCACCAACAACAGCAACCGCGGCGCACCCGGCCAGCCCTTCATGGACGCGGCCAACCCGCGCTCCAACAACACGATGGGCCAGATCATCCGCTGGAAGGAAAGCGGCGACCTCGACGCGACGAAGTTCGCGTGGAACCACCTGGTGCTCGCGGGCGACCCGAAGCAGACGCGCTACGAGGCGCAGGGCAACGTCAAGGGCGACGCCTTCGGCAGCCCCGACGGCCTGATGGTCGATGCGCGCGGCGTGCTGTGGATACAGACCGACGTGTCGACCTCCACGCTCGGCAAGGGCGACTACACGAACCTGCCCAACAACCAGATGCTGGCCTGCGACCCGACGAAGGGCGAGATCCGCCGCTTTTTGCTCGGTCCGGCCGGTTGCGAGATCACCGGCCTCGCGGCCACGCCCGACCTGCGCACGCTGTTCATCAACATCCAGCACCCGGGCGAGCCGGCCAACGAGCGCAGCGACCCCGACCGCCCGCTGGCCGTGTCGAAGTGGCCCGACGGCGCAGGCCGGCCGCGCTCGGCGACCGTGGTCATCACGAAGATCGACGGTGGGGTGATCGGCAGCTGAACACAGGTCGGGCGGGTCAGCAGCCGCCGCCGACCCAGCAGCGCAGCGAGGGCACGAACAGGCCCACGACGAAGCCGATGGCGCACAAGACCAGCAGGATCAGCGCCGCCATCTTCAGCCCCTCGGCGCTCCAGCGCGGCGCGAAGCTGCTGAGGAAGCCCGAGGCGAGCGTGCCTTCGATCCGTTCGGCGCCGCCCCAGCGCAGCACCCAGACGTACAGGAGCGCCTTGGCGGCGTGCGTCACGATCCACAAGGTCAGCGACATCGCCCGTCTCTTCCGCTCAGGACTCGCTCTTGCCCTGCACGTCGGCCACCACGCGCGCGTTGCGCTGGAAGCTCCAGTAGGCGCTGGCCCAGTCCCACATCACGACGACGCGGTTGCGAAAGCCGATCAGGAAATAGGCGTGCGCGAACAGCCAGAACAGCCACGCGAAGCGGCCGCTGAAGCGCAGCGGGCCGAAGGGCGTGCCCAGGTCGACCACCGCCGAGTTGCGGCCGATGGTGGCCAGGTTGCCGTAGTCGGCGTAGCGGAACGGCACGGTGGGCTGGCCCGCCAGGCGGCGCAGGATGTTCGCTGCCGCCGCGCGGCCCGCCTGCTTGGCGCCGGGCGACACGCCGGGCACCGGCTTGGGCGGCTTGCCGGGCGCGTGGCTCATGGTGGCGGCCAGGTCGCCCACCACGCTGATCTCGGGATGGCCCGCCAGGCTCAGGTCGGGCTCGACCTTGACGCGGCCCGCACGGTCGCACTCGACGCCCGTGGCGTTGCCGAGCAGCCGGCCCAGCGGCGAGGCTGCAACGCCGGCCGCCCACACCACGCAGCTGCTGGGAATGCGGTAGCTCTGCAGCGGCGCGCCGTCGGGGCCGCCGCCGGTCTGCACTTCGAGGCCGGTGTTGTCGATGGCGGTGACGCGCGCGTTCAGCCGCACCTCCACGCCGAGCCGTTCCAGTTGTTCGAGCGCCTTCTGGCTCAGGCTTTCGGGCATGGCCTGCAGCACGCGCGGGCCGCCCTCGACCAGCAGCACCTGCGCGCTGCCGGGGTCGATGCGGCGGAACTCGCCCGCGAGCGTGTGCTTGGCGATCTCGGCCAGCGTGCCGGCCATCTCGACGCCGGTCGGGCCGGCGCCGATCACCACGAAGGTGAGCAGGGCGCGGCGGCGCTCGGGGTCGGCGGTGGTCTCGGCCGTCTCGAAGGACATCAGCACGCGGCGGCGGATTTCGAACGCGTCGGCCAGCGTCTTCAGGCCCGGCGCGGCAGGCGCCCACTCGTCGTGCCCGAAATAGCTGTGCGTGGCGCCAGCCGCAACGATCAGGTGGTCGTAGGCCACGTGGCTGCCGTCGGCCAGCTGGATGCTGTGCGCGGCCGGGTCGATGCCCGTCACTTCGGCCAGCAGCGTGGTCACGTTGGCCTGCTTGCGGAACAGGGCGCGCACCGGCGCCGCGATCGACGGCGCCGCGAGCCCGGCGGTCGCCACCTGGTAGAGCAGGGGCTGGAACAGGTGGTGGTTGGTCTTGTCGATCACCGTCACATCGACGTCGGCCCGCTGCAGCTTGCGCGCGGCTTCGAGTCCGCCGAAACCGCAGCCGATGATGACAACGTGGGGCCTGGCCGAAGGAGAGGGGGTTTGCATCGTCCGAATCATACGCAGCGGCTCGGGACCGTCGCCCGCAGGACGGGCTCCCGAGGCGGCGCGGCGGCGGCGTCTTGTCCTACGAGCGGCTGTCATGGGTATGGGCTAAAACTTCCGGTTATCTGACTGGAGACACCATGACGTTTTCCCGGCCGATCGCCCCCGTGGCGAACGCCTTGCGCGAGCGATTCCGCACGGTGCGTGCCGCCAGCCTGGCGCTTGCCGCGCCCCTGTCCGCCGAGGACCAGTGCATCCAGTCGATGCCCGACGCCAGCCCGACCAAGTGGCATCTGGCGCACACGACGTGGTTCTTCGAGACCGTGCTGCTGCAGCCGCATGCGGCGGGCTATCGGCCGTTCGATGCGCGCTTTCACTACCTCTTCAACTCCTACTACGAGGCGCTCGGGCCGCGCCACCCGCGCCCCCAGCGCGGGCTGCTCACGCGGCCCTCGCTCGACGAGGTGCATGCCTACCGCCGCCACGTCGACGAAGCGGTGCTCGCGCTGCTCGCGGCGCCGCAGGCGCTCGACTGGGCGGCCATCGAGCCCATCGTCGCGCTCGGCCTGAACCACGAGCAGCAGCACCAGGAGCTGCTGCTCACCGACATCCTGCATGCGCTGTCGTGCAACCCGCTGCTGCCGGCCTGCAAGCCCGCGAGCGGCCCCGCGCTGCGGCTGGCCGCTGTGCCGGCCGAGGTGCGCTGGCTGGCGCAGCCGGGCGGCACGGTCGAGGTCGGTCATGCGGGCGACGGCTTCTGCTTCGACAACGAGACGCCGCGCCACGCCGCCTTGCTGCGCCCGTATGCCATCGCCGACCGGCTCGTGAACTGCGGCGACTACGCGCAGTTCATCGCCGACGGCGGCTACCGGCGGCCCGAGCTGTGGCTGTCCGACGGCTGGGCCACGGTGCAGGCCCAGGGCTGGCGCCATCCGGCCTACTGGCTCGAAGCCGACGACCCGCGCATCGCCACCCTCGGCGCAGGCGGCGGCCATGCCGCGCCTGCCGGCTGGCAGGTGTTCGGCCTGCACGGCGTGCGGCCGATGGAGGCCGATGCACCCGTGGCGCAACTGAGCTTCTACGAGGCCGCTGCGTACGCCGAATGGGCCGGCGCGCGGCTGCCGACCGAGTTCGAATGGGAGGCCGCCTTCGACGCGCCCGGCATCTCGCAGATGAGCGGCCACGTCTGGCAATGGACGCGTTCGTCGTACGACCCGTTCCCGGGCTTTCGTCCGCTGCCCGGCATCGCGGCCGAATACAACGGCAAGTTCATGGTGGGGCAGCTGGTGCTGCGCGGCGGCAGCGTGGCCACGCCGGCCGGGCACACGCGGCCGAGCTATCGCAATTTCTTTCCGCCGGCGGCACGCTGGCAGTTCTCGGGGCTGCGGCTCGCGAAAGACCTTTGACCGACCTCGATGGAGCCGAGCACCATGCGCAATCCCACGACCTCTTCGTTCGCCCTCGCCAGCCATCTGCAGCGCGAGGAAGAAGCCCCCACGCCCGACACCGCCCCGTGGTCCGAGTTCGGCCGCGCCATGCAGGCGGGCCTCGCGCGCACGCCGCGCCACATCTCGCCCAAGTTCTTCTATGACGTGGCCGGCTCGCAGCTGTTCGACCGCATCTGCGAACTGCCCGAGTACTACCCCACGCGCACCGAGCTGGGCATCCTCGGCGCCTGCGCCGGCGAGATCGCCGCGCAGGTCGGGCCGAACGCCGAGATCGTCGAGTTCGGCGCCGGCTCGCTCACCAAGGTGCGGCTGCTGCTCGATGCGCTCGAGTCACCGAAGCGCTACCTGCCGATCGACATTTCGGGCGAGCACCTCGAGGCTGCAGCGGCGCGCCTGAAGGCCGACTATCCGGCGCTGGCCGTGCAACCGATCGCGGCCGACTACACGATGCCCCTCGTGCTGCCCGCGCCGATGGCGGAGGCGGGCCGTCGCGTGGGCTTCTTCCCGGGCTCGACCATCGGCAACTTCGAGCCCGACGAGGCGCTCGCGTTCTTGCAGCTCGCGGCGCGCATGCTGCGCGGCGGCGGCCTGCTGATCGGTGTCGACCTGGTGAAAGATCCCGACCGGCTGCACGCGGCCTACAACGATGCGCAGGGCGTGACCGCGGCGTTCAACCTCAACCTGCTGCGGCGCGCGAACGCGGAGCTGTCGGCCGACTTCGACCTCGACGGGTTCTCGCACGCGGCCTTCTACAACGCGCCGATGCGCCGCATCGAGATGCACCTCGTGAGCCGGCGCGCGCAGAGCGTGCAGATGCGCGGCGAGCAGTTCTCCTTCGAGGAAGGCGAGACCATCCACACCGAGTACTCGCACAAGTTCACCGTCGAGGGCCTGCAGGGGCTCGCGGTGCGCGCGGGCTTCCGCGTCGGGGCGGTGTGGACCGACCCCGAGCGGCTGTTCAGCGTGCACTGGCTGGTGAGTTGACTCGCTAGCTGTCCAGCCCCGCAAGGCACACGTACTTGATCTCGAGGAAGTCGTCGAGCCCGTACTTCGAGCCCTCGCGCCCCAGCCCCGATTGCTTGACGCCGCCGAACGGCGCCTCGGCGGTCGACACCAACCCGGTGTTCACGCCCACGATGCCCGATTCGAGCGCCTCGGCCACGCGCATGATGCGGCCGATGTCGCGGCTGTAGAAGTACGCGGCCAGGCCGAACTCGGTGTCGTTGGCCGCGGCGATGGCTTCGGCTTCGGTGTCGAACGCGAAGATCGGCGCCAGCGGGCCGAAGGTTTCTTCGCGTGCGAACAGCATGTCGGGCGTGGCGCCGCCGATCACGGTCGGCTCGTAGAACAGGCCGCCCAGCGCATGGCGCTTGCCGCCCGCGAGCACGGTGCCACCCTTGGCGACGGCATCGGCCACGTGCTCTTCGATCTTCTCGACCGCCTTGGCGTCGATGAGCGGGCCCTGGTTCACGCCGGGCTCGGTGCCGTTGCCGACCTTCAGCGCGTTGACCTTGGCCACCAGCTTCTGCGTGAAGGCCTCGAGCACGCCGCGCTGCACGTACAAGCGGTTCGCGCACACGCAGGTCTGGCCGGTGTTGCGGTACTTGGACACCATCGCGCCTTCGACGGCGGCATCGACATCGGCATCGTCGAACACGATGAAGGGCGCGTTGCCGCCGAGTTCGAGCGACAGCTTCTTGATGGTGTCGGCCGACTGCTTCATGAGCGTGCGACCCACCTCGGTCGAGCCGGTGAAGGTGAGCTTGCGCACGATGGGGCTGCGCGTCATCTCGCCGCCGATCTGGCTGGCCGAGCCGGTGAGCACCGACAGCAGCCCCTTGGGCACGCCCGCGCGCTCGGCGAGCACGGCAAAGGCCAGCGCCGAGAACGGCGTCTGCGTGGCCGGCTTCACCACCATCGCGCAACCGGCCGCGAGCGCGGGCCCGGCCTTGCGCGTGAGCATGGCGGTGGGAAAGTTCCAGGGCGTGATGGCGGCGGTGACGCCCACGGGCTGCTTGAGCGCGAGGATGCGGCGGTCGGCCTGCGGCGCGGGAATGGTGTCGCCGTACACGCGGCGCGCTTCTTCGGCGAACCACTCGATGAACGAGGCGGCGTAGGCAATTTCGCCGCGGCTCTCGGTCAGCGGCTTGCCCTGCTCGGTGGTCATGATCAGCGCGAGGTCGTCCACGTTCGCGAGCATCAGGTCGTTGAGCTTGCGCAGGATGGCCGAGCGTTCCTTGGCAGGCACCTTGGCCCAGGCCTTCTGGGTCTTTTCGGCGGCGGCAATGGCGCGCACGGTTTCCTCGGTGCCGCACATGGGCACGGTGCCGATCTGCTCGCCGGTGGCAGGGTTGGTGACGGCGACGGTGGTGCCGTCGTCGGCATTCACCCAGGCGCCGGCGATGCAGGCCTGCTCGCGCAGCAGGGTCGGGTCTTGGAGCTTCAATGGCATGGCGGGTGTGTCTCAGGCTTGCAGCACGGCGGCGAGGATGTCGAGGCCTTCGCCGAGCACCGCGTCTTCGATGGTCAGGGGGAACAGGAAGCGGACCACATTGGCGTGCACGCCGCAAGTCAGCAGCAGCAAACCCGCGTCGCGCGCTCGGGTTTGCACCTGCTTCGTGAACGCGGCATCGGGCGTGCCATCGGCCCCCGCGAACTCGACCGCCACCATCGCGCCCAGGCCGCGCACGTCCGAAATCTGCGGCACCTTCGCACGCAACCCTTCGAGGCGCGCCTTGAGCCGGTCGCCCAGTAGTTGCGCGCGCTCGCACAGCCGTTCGGCCTCGATCACGTCGAGCACCGCATGCGCCGCTGCAATGGCCAGTGCGTTGGCGGCGTAAGTGCCGCCGAGCCCGCCGGGCGCGGGCGCGTCCATGATCTCGGCGCGCCCGCACACGGCCGACAGCGGCGTGCCGCCCGCCAGGCTCTTGGCCATGGTCATGAGGTCGGGCACCACGTCGTAGTGGTCCATGGCAAACCACTTGCCGGTGCGCGCGAAGCCGGTCTGGATCTCGTCGGCGATGAGCAGGATGCCGTGGCGGTCGCAGATCTCGCGCAGCGCGCGCATGAACTCGGGCGGCGCGGCATAGAAGCCGCCTTCGCCCTGCACCGGCTCCAGGATGATGGCGGCCACCTGCTCGGGCTCGATGTCGGCCTTGAACAGCTGCTCGATGGCGCGCAGCGAATCGTCCACCGACACGCCGTGCAGCGCGATCGGCGCGGGCACGTGGAAGATGCTGCCGGGGAAGGGGCCGAAGCCGGTCTTGTACGGCACCACCTTGCCCGTGAGTGCCATGCCCATGAAGGTGCGGCCATGGAAGCCGCCGCCCAGTGCGATCACGCCGGGCCGGCGCGTGGCGGCGCGCGCGATCTTGATGGCGTTCTCGACCGCTTCGGCGCCGGTCGTGAAGAAGGCGGTCTTCTTCGCGTGCGTGCCGGGCGTGAGGCGGTTCAGGCGCTCGGCCAGCGACACCACGCTTTCGTATGGCACCACCTGGTAGGCCGTGTGGGTGAAGCAATCGAGCTGCGCGCGAATGGCCTCGACCACGCGCGGATGGCGGTGGCCGGTGTTGAGCACCGCGATGCCCGAGCCGAAGTCGATGTAGCGCCGGCCTTCGACGTCCCACAGCTCGGCATTGAGCGCGCGTTCTGCGTAGATCGGAAAGCCGATGCCGACGCCGCGCGGCGTGGCGGCGATGCGGCGCGCGTCGATGGCGGCGTTGGTCTTGCTGGTCATGAGGTTCCTTCGTTGCTTGTGTTGGGGTGTGAAGCTCAGTGGCTGCCCGGTGCCACCATGCGATGGCGGATCTGGTCGGCAACCACGGCCACGATCAGCAGCGCACCCAGCACCACCATCTGCAGGTACGAGCCCACGCTGGCCAGGTTCATGCCGTTCTGCACGAGGCCGATGAAGATCGCGCCCATCACCACGTTGGGCACGCGGCCGATGCCGCCGCGCAGGCTCACGCCCGCGATCACGCAGGCGGCAATCGATTCGAGCGCCACGGTGCCGCCGAGGTTGGCCTCACCGGTTTCCACGCGCGCCGTGAGCAGCAGGCCGCTCACCGCGGCGAGGCCCGCGCACAGCAGGTAAGCCATGAGCAGCACGCGGCGCGTGTCGATGCCCGACAGCGCCGCGGCCTTGGCGTTGCCGCCCACCGCGAGCAGGTGCGTGCCGGTCGGCAGGCGGCCCATGAGCACGCCCATGCCGACCACGCACACGGCCGTGACGAGGATCGGCACCGGCACGCCGAGCACGGTGCCGAAGCCGAACAGCTCGCTGAATTCCGCCGGCATGCCCGACACCGGCACGCCGCCCGTGAGGAACAGCGCAAAGCCGAAGCCGATCGACTGCACGCCCAGCGTCACGATGAAGGGCGACACGCCGATCACCGCCACGCCGAAGCCGTT
This sequence comes from Variovorax sp. YR752, assembly GCF_943372545.1. NCBI lineage: Bacteria > Pseudomonadati > Pseudomonadota > Betaproteobacteria > Burkholderiales > Comamonadaceae > Variovorax > Variovorax sp. YR752. The sequence continues at coordinate 9,716 of NZ_CALRZC010000117.1, forward strand.
GATGAGGCCCACCACCAGCCCGGCGAGCATTCCGCAGGCGCAGCCGACGAGCACCACCATCCAGGCTGCGTCGGGAAAGGCCACGCCCAGCGCCTGCATGGCGAGCGCGGAGACCACCGAGGTGATCGCCATCACGGTGCCCACCGAGAGGTCGAAGCCGCCGGTGACCAGCGCCAGCATCTGGCCCATCGACACGAGGATCAGGTAGACCGACTGGCGCAGCAGGTTCACGAGGTTCTGCGCCGTGAGGAACTGGTCGGACAGCGTGGCGAACACCACGCAGGCGATCACCAGCATGAAGGGCAGCACGCCCAGGCGCAGGAAGAGGCTGCGCAGCAGGCCGAGGGCACGCCCGGCCAGGCTGGGCGTGGGGGGCGTCGGGGCGACGATGAGGGAAGGCGAAGTCATGAGGATGGGTTCTCGCTGGGGCCGAAAAACAGGTTGAGCACGGCGGTTTCCTGGATGGCGTCGCCGCGCAGCTCGCCGGCGATCTCGCCGCGGCACATCACGTACACGCGGTGGCTCAGGTGCAGCACTTCGGGCAGGTCGGACGAGATCACGACCACCGCGGCGCCGCCTTCGCAGAGCTTGCGGATCACCTCGTACAGCGCGCTGCGGGTGCCGACGTCCACGCCGACCGTGGGCTCGTCGAACACGTAGAGCGCGGCGTCGCGCGTCATGCCCTTGCCGAAGAGCACCTTCTGCTGGTTGCCGCCCGAGAGCAGGCCCACGGGCCGTTCGAGGTTGCGCGGCGCGAGTTCGACGCGCTCGGCGGCCGTCGTCGAAAGCCGCCGCCCGAGGCGCTTGCGCAGCCAGCCGCCGCGACCGCGCAGCGGCCCGTGCACCAGCGGCAAGGTGATGTTGGCGCGCGACGTGAAACCGAGCACCAGCCCTTCGCCCTTGCGGTCGGGCGGCAGGTAGAAGAGGCCTTCGTCGAGCAGCTGGCGCACGGTCGCGCCGGTGCGCGGCTGGCCCTTGAACAGCACGCGGCCTTCGCTCACGGGGTCGAGCCCATAGATCGCACGGAACAGTTCCGACTTGCCGCAACCCACGAGGCCCGCGAGCCCGACCACTTCGCCGCGCCGCACCGTGAGGCTGGCGTGGCGCACGCCGTTGGGCGAGGCCAGCCTCTCGACCTGCAGCACCACTTCGCCGGGGTTGGCGATGATGCGCGGGTAGATGTTTTCGATGGCCCGTCCGCTCATCAGCTCGATGAGCCGGTCGGCGCTCGTGGCGTTCGCTTCCACGGTCGTGACCTTGCGACCGTCGCGCAGCACCGTGATGCGGTCGGCGATCTGCGCGATCTCCTGCATGCGGTGCGAGATGTAGACGATGCCCACGCCGCGCGCCTTCAGCCGCGCGACGAGTTCGAACAGGCGCTGCGTCTCGGTGTCGGTGAGCGAGGCCGTGGGTTCGTCGAGGATCAGCACCGACACCTCGCCGCGCAGGCCCTTGGCGATTTCCACCATCTGCTGCTGTGCGCGCGTGAGGCCCGCCACAGGCGCGTCGACGTCGATCTCGAAGCCCAGGTCGGCCAGCATCGTGCGGGCGCGCTCGCGCAGCGCCGCGCGGTCGAGCAGGCCGCCCTTGCACGGCTCTTCGCCCAGGCTCAGGTTCTGCGCCACCGACAGCGTGGGGATCAGCGAGAACTCCTGGAACACCGCGCTGATGCCGTGGCGCCGCGCGTCGTGCACGTTCGAGAACTTCACCGGCGCGCCGTGCATGCGGATCTCGCCCGCCGTCGGCACGTTGGCACCGGCCAGCAGCGAGATCAGCGTCGACTTGCCGGCGCCGTTCTCGCCGAACAGCACATGCACCTCGCCGGCGCGCAGCTCGAAGTCCATCGCATCGAGCGCGAGCACGCCGGGGTAGCGTTTGCCCAGGCCGAGGGTCTGCAGCAGCACAGGTGCCATGGCCGGCTTACTTGACCTCGAACACCGGCTTGAAGCCGGTCGGCGGCAGGATGTCGGCCTGCTTCACGCTCTTGATGTTGCTGCTGTCGACCACGAAGATCTTCGGGCCGACGTGCTTCACCACGTCCTTGTTCTCCAGCAGGCGCACGGCCTGGTCGACCGCGATGCGGCCCTGGATCACCATCGAGTCGGCCGGCGAGGCCACGATGCGGCCCTTCTGGATGCCTTCGTAGACGCCCGGCGTCATGTAGAACGAGAGCACCTGCACCTTCTTGTCGAGATTGCGCGCGCGCAGGATGCCGGTGGCGGCTTCGGCGGTCACGGCGGTGCCCGCAACGTAGGCGAGGTCGGGGTTGCCCTGCAGCACGTCTTCGACCAGCTTGGCCTGTGCCTCCTTGCCGGTGTCGCCGTACTTCGGGTCGAGCACCGTCACGGCGCTGCCCTTGATCGCTTCCATGAAGCCCTTGTGCGCGGCCTCGACCCAGCCCGCGCCGGCCGGGCCGGGGAACCAGCCGACCTTCACCGGCGGCGAACCCGCGGGGTGCTTCTTGGCGAGGTACTCGCCGGTCGACTGGCCCATCGTGTAGAACGACACCAGCGACTTGGCCGACAGGTCGGGCGAGCTGATGCCGTTCACCAGGTCGATCACCGGCACCTTCCTGGCGGCCGTGGCCTTGATGACGTTGTTCAGCCCGTCGCCCGAGATCGCACCGATGATCACCGCGTTGGCGCCGCGCGCCACGCAGTCTTCGATCTGCGAGACCTGCTTGCCCAGATTGGTGTAGCCGCCCGCGTCGACCACCTGCAGCTTCACGCCCAGGCGGCGCGCCTCTTCGATCACGCCGTAGTCCACGCCGAGCCAGTAGGCGTCCTTCATGTGCGGGAACGACACGCAGATGTCCCACTTCTTCGCGGCCTTGGCCAGCGGCGTGTAGTCGATGGGCTTTTTTGTGCCCTCGGCCGAGAACGCGGGCTCGGTGGCCTCGGCCTTGTAGGGAAACCAGTCGGCGGCCGAGGCCGGGGCGTGCCACGCCAGGGCGGTGGCGAGCGAAGCGGCGATCAATGAAACGCGCAGGGGCGAGCTGTTCATGAAGAACTCCTTGGGTGACAGCGGTGAAGAAAAGGGGGAGGGGGACCGCGTCAGGCCGCGAGCGCGACCCGCAGGCGGTCGAGCCGTCGTCGGCGTTCGGCGCGGGCCTCGAGCGCCTGCGCCATGTCGACCTCGACGAAGCGCGCCTTGTGGTTGGGCTGCATCTGGGCGATGAGGTCCATGTCGGCGCTGATGACCGTGCCCACCATCGCGTAGCCGCCACCCGACACCGCGTCGCGGTGCAGGATGATCGGCTCGCGTCCGCCCGGCACCTGGATGGAGCCGTACGGGTAGCCCGCATCGACGATGTTCGACGGGTCGTCGCCCGCGCCGAAGGGCGGCGTGCGGTCCTGGAACTTCAGCGGCGTGCCGTGCTTGTAGCGGTAGCCGATGCGGTCGGCCTCGGAGCCGACGGTCCAGGTGTCGGCGAAGAAGCTGTGCACCGACACCTCCTGCAGGCGGTGGAAGTAGATGCCCGGGAACACGCGCAGGGCCACTTCCTTTTCGAGCACCGGCAGCAGCGCGGCATCGACCGTGCGGCCTGCGCGGGCACTGGCAGCGGGCGTGCCCACGGGCAGCGTGTCGCCGGCCAGCAGCTTGCGGCCGTTGAAGCCGCCGAATGCGCCCAGGCCGTAAGTCGAGCGGCTGCCCAGCACCACGGGCACGTCGATGCCGCCGGCCACGGCGATGCACATGCGCGCGCCGAGCTTCATGAAATCGAAGGCGAGCTTGTCACCGGCCTGCACCGCGAACGATGTGTTGCGCGGCACCTCGTTGCCGTTGAGCTTGACCTTCGCGTCGGCGCCAGTCACGGCCACCAGCGTGGACGCGTCGAACTGCAGCTCGGGACCGAGCAGCGTGCTTTCGATGACGGCCGCGCCTTCGTCGTTGCCGACCAGCAGGTTCGCGAGCACCAGGCTTTGCTGGTCGAGCGCGCCCGACAGCGGAATGCCCAGGTGGTAGTAGCCGGGGCGGCCCGCGTCCTGCACGCTGGTCGCGAGGCCGGGCTTGAGGACTTCAATCGCCATGGAGCACCTTCAGGAGCTGTTGGTTGTAGCCGTCGGGGTCGGCCAAAAATTCGTTGAGCGAGAACGACACCGGCGCGATGCGCAGCGCGTAGGTGCCGGCCTCGACCTGCGCGATCTGGCGGTCGTACTCGGCGCGGTCGATGGGCTTCCACTTGACGATGTCGCCGGGCTGGAAGAACACCATCAGCTCCTTCAGGTACGACAGCCGCTGCGCCGGGTCGAAGATCGGCGCGGGCGTGACGCCGAACATCTGGTAGCCGCCCGCGCCGCGCACCGAGTAGATGCAGCTGAAGCAGCCGCCGTGGCCCAGCGTGAGCTTGGGCGTGTCGGTGCGCGGGCTCAGGTACTTGGGCACCTGGATCTGGCGCTGGCGCTCGACCATCTGGAACAGGAAAGGCAGGCCGGCGACGAAGCCGACCATCGACACGAACCACGGCGCCGACGAGTGCGCCTCGATGAAGGCCTCGACCGAGGCGTGGCCGTTGATGCGTGCGGCGTATTCGATGTCGGTGCTCGACGGGTCCTGGTGGCGCTCGCGAAAACGCATCAGCGTCTCGTGCGTCCACGGGTCGTTGTAGAGCACCGGAATCTCGACGATGCGCGTCTGCATCTGCAGGTCGGCATCGCCCAGGCTCGCTTCGATTTCTTTCAGCGTAGCGAGCAGCGCGTCGGGCGCGATGGTGTCGGGGTCGAAGCGCACGAGGTACGCGGCGTTGGCCGGGCAGATTTCTGTCACGCCGGGCAGGGCGCGGCGGCGCAGTTCGTTGCAGATCGCCATGCCCTTGAAGAAGGCGGGCAGCGACATCTCTTCGCTGATCTCGACGAACAGGTGCTCGTCGCCGCCGAAGCTGTAGCGGGCCTGGGCGGGGAGGGTGCTTGCAGCGGTCATGCGGCCACCTTCAACAAAGCAGGAGCATCGGGCAATGGATTCGCCGCGAGCCAGGTTTCGAGAAAACCGGTGTGGAACGCGGCCTTCGCCACGTCGGCGTCCTCGCACAGTGCACGGTGCAGCGGGATCGTCGTGTGGATGCCTTCCACCTGCAGCTCGTCGAGCGCGCGCCGCATGCGGGCCAGGGCACTGGCGCGGTCGGTGTCGTGCACGATGAGCTTGCCGAGCAGCGAGTCGTAGTACGCGGGCACGGTGTAGCCGGGGAACAGGAAGGTGTCGAAGCGTACGCCGGGGCCGCCGGGCACCACGAGCTGCGACACGAGGCCGGGGCTCGGCATGAAGTTCTTCGCCGCGTTCTCGGCGTTGATGCGCACCTCGATGGCCGCACCGGTCAGGCGGATGTCTTCCTGCTGCAGGCGCAGCGGCTGGCCGAGCGCGATGCGCAGCATTTCCTTCACGAGGTCGACGCCGGTGATCATCTCGGTGATGGGGTGCTCGACCTGGATGCGCGTGTTCATCTCGATGAAGAAGAACTCGCGCGTGTCGTCGTCGTACAGGTATTCGAGCGTGCCCGCGCCGCGGTAGGCCACGGCGCTGGCAAGCCGCAAGGCCGATTCGCACAGCGCGGCGCGCGTGGCTTCGCCGATGGCGGCCGAGGGCGCTTCTTCCCAGACCTTCTGGCGCCGCCGCTGCAGCGAGCATTCGCGCTCGAAGCAGTGCACCACGCGCTGGCCGTCGCCCAGAATCTGCACTTCGATGTGGCGCGCCTGGCGGATGAAGCGTTCGAGGTACACCTCGCCGTTGCCGAACGCGGCCTGCGCTTCGGCGGTGGCGGTGGCGAACTGCTGGCGCAGCTCGGCCTCGTCGTGCGCCACGCGGATGCCGCGCCCACCGCCGCCGGCCGAGGCCTTGATCATGATCGGGTAACCGATGTCCTTCGCCACTTCAACGGCGGTGTCCGGGTCGGTCACCACGCCCGCGCTGCCGGGCACGGTGGGCACGCCGGCGCGCATGGCGGCCGCGCGTGCCGCGGCCTTGTCGCCCATGGTGCGGATCGCATGCGGCGTCGGGCCCACGAACACCAGGCCTGCGGCCTCGATGCGCTCGGCGAACTCGGCGTTCTCTGAAAGAAAACCGTAGCCCGGGTGCACCGCGCCGGCGCCGCTGTCGGCGGCGGCCTGCAGGATCGCATCGATGCTCAGGTAGCTCTTGGTGGCGTGCGCCGGGCCGATGCGCACGGCCGCGTCGGCCATTTGTACGGCGAGGCTCTGCGCGTCGGCGTCGCTGTAGATCGCGACGGTCTTCAGCCCCAGCTCTTTGGCGGCGCGAATGATGCGCACCGCGATCTCGCCCCGGTTGGCGACCAGCAGTGTGTCGAATGCGGCGGTCATGGGCAGGTGTCTCACGCCGTTTCGATGACGGCCAGCAGCTGGCCCGGATCGACCGGCTCGCCGTTCTCGACGGCGAAGCTGGCCAGGCGTCCTGCCGCGTCGGCCGTGACTTCGCTGAACTGCTTCATCACCTCGACGAGGCCGAGCACGTCGCCCACGGCCACGGTGTCGCCTTCGGCCTTGAACGGCGACGCGTCGGGCGCCGAGCGGCGGTAGAAGGTGCCCGGCAGCGGGCTCAGGACTTCATGGGTAGCGGGCATCGATGCACTCCTGGAAAACGAAAGCGGGAAGAGGGAAACAACTCAAGCCTGCGCCGGCGCTGTGGCGGCGGCAAGGCCTGCAACTTCGATGCCGTGGTCGGCAAGGGCACGCCGCGTGGCCTGCACGAGCGCGAGCGCGCCGGGCGTGTCGCTGTGGATGCAGACCGAGTCGAAGCCGATCGCAACGTCTTCTCCTTCGACCGTGCGCACCACACCCTCGGTGCACGCGCGCAGCACCTTGGCGGCCACGGCCTCGGGGTCGAGCGCGCCGACGCGGCGCGTGAAGACGATGGAGCCACTCAGGTCGTAGTCGCGGTCGGCATAGAACTCGCGCACCACCGGCTGGCCGAGCTCGCGTGCCACTTGATAGGTGACGGACGATTCCATGCAGAACAGGCGCAGCGTCGGCTCGATCTGCTGCAGGGCAGTGACGAGGGCGCGCGACAGCGCTTCGTCGCGTGCCGCATGCATGTAGAGCGCGCCGTGCGGCTTGATGTGCTGCAGCGTCATGCCGGCCAGGCGCGCGAACTCGCGCAGCGCACCGAGCTGGTAGACCATGTCGTTCACCAGCTCGTCGGCCGGTGCGTGGATGTGGCGGCGCCCGAAGCCCACGAGGTCGCGAAAGCCCGGGTGCGCGCCGATGCCCACGCCGTGCGTGCGGGCCAGCAGCACCATCTTGCGCATGATGTTCGGGTCGCCGGCATGGAAGCCGGTCGCGATGTTGGCCGAGCTGATCAGCGGCATGAGCTGCTCGTCGACGCCATCGCCGATGGTCCAGGGGCCGAAGCCTTCGCCCATGTCGGAATTCAGATCGATCCGCGTTGTCTTTGTCACGTCGTCCCGCCTTTGTGTGTGGTGCGCATCGCCGAGGGGGCGGTGCAGGTTGGCGCGAAGGTTAGCCAGCGGTCGAAAGGCCGAAAAGCATTGTTTTCAGGCGGGTCGATATCTGAAAAACAGATGCTGCAAGCCGCCGGAATGGGCGCTACGCTGGAGGGAAGCGATCGCGCGGTATCGGGTTTTCGCCCGAGGCAGGCAGCGCGTATCCGTAAATACCCTAGGAAGACGGCGCCATGTCCCTGACCCTTCGCCAGCTCAAGTACTTCTCTGCGGTGGCCGAGGTGGGGCGCATCTCGCATGCGGCGCTGCAGCTGAACATCTCGCAGTCGGCCGTGACCACCGCGATCCGCGAGCTCGAAGAGATGATGGGGCAGCAGCTCTTCGAGCGGCACCCGCACGGCGTGGAACTCACCAAGGCCGGGCGGCGTTTCCTGAGCCACGCCTACGCGGTGCTGTCGGCGGCCGACGAAGCGGTGCGCATGCCGCACGAGGGCGAGAACGTCGAGGGCTCGCTCACCATTGCAGCCAGCTACACGGTGCTGGGCTACTTCCTGCCGCACCACCTGCAGCGCTTCGAGCAGCTGCATCCGCAGGTGACGGTGAAGGTGCACGAGGTGGCGCGCGAGGCCATCGAAGAGGGCCTGATCACGCAGCGCTACGACATCGGCGTGGTGCTCACGTCGAACGTGGTGCTGCGCGAGCTGTCGCTCGAAACTTTCTTCGGCTCGCAGCGCCGGCTGTGGGTGCCGGCCAAGCATCCGCTGCTCGACAAGGCCGAGGTGACGCTGGCCGACGTGGCGGCCGAGCCCTACATCATGCTCACGGTCGACGAGGCCGCCGCCACCGCGCTCAAGTACTGGAGCAAGACGCCGCACCAGCCGCAGATACGGCTGCGCACGAGTTCGGTAGAGGCGGTGCGCAGCACGGTGGCCAACGGGCTGGGCGTGACGGTGTTGTCGGACATGGTCTACCGCCCGTGGTCACTGGAAGGCAAGCGCATCGAGACCATCAACCTGCGCGACGCGGTGCCGACCATGAACATCGGGCTGGGGTGGAAACAGGGCGTCGAGTTTTCGCCGGCGATGACGGCGTTCCGCAATTATTTTCGGCAGCTGTTTCTCGAGCCGGCCCCGGGGCGCACGGGGCGCGGTCGGGGCTGACACGGCCAGGGAAACCCTGCCCGCATCGGGCCGGGATGACCCGGCGCAAGGAAAGCACCTCGCGCCAGCGTCACAATAGTCACTGTCCCGAGCGCGCAACGCGGCATCGGCACCTTGCACCTCCCCCGGAGATCGATCCCATGAAAGCAACCTGGAACGGCGTCACCATCGCCGAAAGCGACGACACCGTGCTCGTCGAAGGCAACCACTACTTCCCGATGAGTTCGCTCAATCGCGATGCGGTCACCTTCAGCAACCACAAGACCACCTGCCCGTGGAAGGGCTCGGCGAACTATTACTCGCTGCTGGTCAACGGCGAACTGCACGCCGACGCCGCCTGGTACTACCCCGACCCGAAGCCCGAAGCCGAGGAAATTCGTGACCGCGTCGCGTTCTGGAAGGACGTGAAGGTCAGCGCCCAGTGAGCACCGCCGCCTTCGCTCCCCCGTTCACGCCGCCGGCCGAACTGGCCGGTGCGCTGCGCGAGCACGGCTATGCGGTGCTGAGCCCGCAGGGCGTGTGCGAGTGGCTCGGCGTGCCGCTGGCGCAGCTCGAAGCGCTGCATGCCGACTGGAACGACCTGCCGCCCGACGAGTACCTGAAGGACGGCGGCCGCTACCGCACGCGGCGCCACGCCTGCTTCACGGTCGATGCCGATGCCGCGCTGGCACCGGTACCGCACCGCGCGCACTGGCAGCCGGTCGAATACAACGCGCTGCACGGCGGCATGCAGCGCTGGTTTGCACCGATGCTCGACGCCACAGTGGCGCAGCCCGTGTGGCAGCGGCTGATGCAGCAGCTCGGCCAGGTCAGCAGCGACATGCGCGGCGCACCGCAGCGCTGGTTCGTGGAAGCGCACCAGTTCCGCATCGACACCGCCGGCGGCATCGGCCGTCCGACGCCCGAAGGCGCGCACCGCGACGGTGTCGACCTGGTGGCCGTGGCGCTCATCGGGCGCCAGGGCATCAAGGGCGGCGAGACGCGCGTGTTCGAAGCCAACGGCCGGCGCGGCGAGCGCTTCACCATGACCGCGCCGTGGACGCTGCTGGTGCTCGACGATGCGCGTGTGATCCACGAATCGACGCCGATCCAGCCGCTGGAAGAGGGCGGCGATGGGTGGCGCGACACGCTCGTCGTCACCTGCCGGTCCGAGGGTTTCCAGGGGGATTGAGACGCCTGCGGGCTTCGCTGGTCGGAGTCCTACAGGGCGGGTTCTGCAGAGCGGTTAAATTCGGGGCCCGACCCGGTGCGAACCGGGTCCGTCAGTCTGTCTGTCTGCGAACGCTAAGCGAGGTCCCGCCATGTTCAATCACATCCTGGTCCCCATCGACGGCTCCGAAACTTCCATGCTCGCGGTCAGCAAGGCCAGCGGTCTTGCCCTGGCTTTCGGCAGTCGCATCACGTTGATTCACGTGATCGACAACTACCCCTTCATCGGCGTGGGCGCGGACTACGCGCTCGGCCAGAACGAATACCTCGCGGCGGCCACCGCCAGCGCCAATGCGGCGCTCGCACGCGGCGTGGCGGCCCTGGCGGCCGAAGGCCTGCACAGCGACCAGCGCGTGATCGACGGCCACGTGGTGCACGAAGGCATCGTGGACACCGCCATCGCCATCGCGGCCGACCTGATCGTGATGGGTTCGCACGGCCGCAGCGGCATCGAGAAACTATTGCTGGGCAGCGTGACGCAGCGCGTGCTGCAGGACGCCACCATGCCGGTGCTCGTCGTCAAGGGCCACTGAGCCACTCAGCCGCAAACCCCGCCGCACATTCGAAGTGCACCGGCTCCCGCGTCGCGGGATGCACAAACCCCAATTCCCTGGCATGCAGCAGCAGGCGCGGCGCGCGTGCCTGCAGCGCGGCATCCCCGTACAGCGCATCGCCCAGGATCGGGTGCCCGATCGACAGCAGGTGAACCCGCAGCTGGTGTGAACGGCCCGTGAGCGGCTCCAGCAGCACGTGCGTGGCCGCAGGGCCGCCGGGCGGCGACACGCTGCTCAGAGCGCGCCAGCGCGTGAGGCTGGGCTTGCCCGCCGGGTCGATCTTCTGCAGCGGCCGGCGCGGCCAGTCGGCCATCAGCGGAGCGTCGATGAGCGACCAGTCGCCCTGCTGCGGCATCACACCGTCGACCACGGCTTCGTAGCGCTTGTGCACTTCGCGCTCGGCAAAGGCCGCGCTCAGGGCGCGCTGCATCTCCAGGCCGCGCGCCATCACCACGAGGCCGCTGGTGCCCATGTCGAGCCGGTGCACGATGAGCGCATCGGGCCACTGGCGCTGGGCGCGTGCGCTCAGGCAGTCCTGCTTGTCGTCGCCGCGCCCGGGCACGCACAGCAGGCCGGCGGGCTTGTCGAGCACCAGCAGGTGGGCGTCTTCGTGAACGGGGAGCAGGTCGGGGGGCGAAGCGGTCATGGGGACAACGAGTGTAGAGAGGCTCGGAAAGGCAGAAGAAGCCTCGGCTATCCTCGACCGATATGCCCGGCTCCGCTCCTCCCTTGTCTCCTTCTTTCGCCGACCTGAGGCGCGAGCGCCCCTTCATGCAGCTGTGGGTGGCGCGTCTCTTCGGCACCGCCGCCTCGCAGATGATGCTCGTGGCCATCGGCTGGCACATGTACGAGCTGACCGGCAGCGCATGGGACCTGGGGCTGGTCGGCCTGTACCAGTTCGTGCCCGCGCTGCTGCTGGCGCTACTGGCCGGCCATGTGGTGGACCGGCACCACCGCGCCCGCATCGTGGCGGTGTGCTTCGCGGTGCAGGGTACGGTGGCACTGGCGCTGCTGTTCGCGGTGCTGCACAAGAACGACACGCGCGGGCTGCTGCTCGGCCTGTCGCTGGTGCTCGGCGCGGTGCGCGCCTTCCAGATGCCCGCGCAGCAGGCGCTCACGCCGTTGCTGGTGCCGCCGCTGCTGCTGTCGCGTGCGATGGCGTTCAGCTCGGCCGGCATGCAGGGCGCGATCATCGGCGGGCCCGCGCTCGGCGGTCTGCTGTTCGTGGCGGGCATGGCAGTGGTCTACGGCGCCAGCGTGCTGTGCTTCGTGATCGCCTGCGTGCTGGTGCTGCGGCTGCGCTATGACCACGCGCCGGCCGCGCGCGAGCCGGTCACTTTGGCCACGGTGTTCGCGGGCGTCAACTTCATCTGGCTGCGCAAGCCGGTGCTGGGCGCGGTGTCGCTCGACCTGTTCGCGGTGCTGCTGGGCGGCGCGGTGGCGCTGCTGCCGATCTATGCCAAGGACATCCTGCACACCGGCCCCTGGGGGCTGGGCCTGCTGCGCAGCGCACCGGCGGTGGGCGCGCTGGTGATGTCGATTGCGCTCACGCGCCGGCCGGTCGAGCGCAACGTGGGGCGCACGCTGCTGCTGGCCGTCGGGGCGTTCGGGCTGTGCATGGTGGTGTTCGGGCTGTCGAAGAGTTTTGTCGTCTCGCTCATTGCGCTCGCGGTATCGGGCGGGGCGGACATGGTCAACGTCGTGATCCGCCAGACGCTGGTGCAACTGGAAACGCCCGACGCCATGCGCGGGCGGGTGAGCGCGGTCAACTCGATCTTCATCGGCGCGAGCAACCAGCTCGGCGAGTTCGAATCGGGCGCCACGGCGGCGCTGCTGGGGCCGGTCGGCTCGGTGGTGCTCGGCGGCGTGGGAACGATGCTGGTGGCGCTGACGTGGTTCTGGCTGTTCCCGTCGCTGGCGCAGCGCGACCGGATGGTGGTGGCGGCGCCGGCTTCGGCGCGGCCTTAGCCTTCAATCAATCGAAGAGGGCGCGCGCCTGCGGCGTGTCGAGCGTGAGGTCGCTCAGCGCCTCGGCCACGCACGGAAGAATCCAGCCGTCGATCTTTTCGTCGAAGCTCAGGCCCGGCCATTCGATGAGGTGGCGGCTCTCGCCGGAGAGCCGCTGGCAGATGCAGGTGCGGCAGGTGCCGTTGCGGCACGAGCTCGGCAGTTCGATGCCGGCCGCCTCCGCCGCGTGCAGCAGCGTGACGCCCGCCTCGGCCTCGAACTCGAGGCCCGACGGTTCGAGGCGGACCTTCATTGGGTCGGAGGTTCTTGCTGCTGCTGGTGCTGCTGTTCGCGGCGTTGCTCGCGCAGCATGAAGAGATACAGGCTCTCGACCTTGTCGCGCGCCCACGGCGTCTTGCGCAAAAACTTGAGGCTGGAACCCACGCTGGGCTCGCTGATGAAGCAGCGGATCGGCACCAGGTGCCCCAGCTGCTCCCAGCCGTAGTAGTCGGCCAGCGCGGTCACGATGGCCTCCAGCGTGAGGCCATGCAACGGGTTGCGCGGCTGCGCCGGCTTGGGGGCGGGCGCGGGGGCGTCGGTCACTTGTTCTTGAGCTTGCCGCGCGGAATCACCGCCGTGGTGACGGTGCGCACGGGCTCGATGCCGCCGGTGGGGGCCTTCGGCGGCGAAGTGTCCTTTCTCGGTTTCTTGGCTTCCTTGTTGGTGCGTTGCTGACCCTTGGCCATATGCTTTCTCCAGTTGATACGTGCGGATGCAGCCGGCAGTTTAGCGGTGCGGCGACAATAGCCGGTTCCACACGTTTTTCCGCTTTCATGTCCGATTACGAAGTTCGCCCCGCCACGATGCGCGACGCCAAGGCCGTCGCTGAAGTCCATGCCCTGTCTGCCAAGGCTGCCTACGACGGCATCCTGTCCGAAGACGATCTGCGCGTGCTGGCCCCCGCCTCGCGCGAGGCCAAGTGGCGCGAGGCCATCGAATTCAGCGAACCCCAGGTCCATGTGGTGACGCACGACGGCGAGATCGTCGGTTTCGTCGGCTTCGACCGCTCGCGCGACCCCAAGACGCCGCCCACCACGGGCGAGATCTGGGCCATCTACGTCAAGCCCGAGCACTGGGGCAAGGGCGCCGGCGTGGCCCTCTGGGACGCCGCCCGCGAAGGCCTGGCCGAAGAAGGCTGCACCACGGTCACCATCTGGGTGCCGCTGCGCAACGACCGCGCCATGCGCTTCCACGAACTCGCCGGCTTCAAGCGCGAGATGAAGACCGCCAAGACCACGGCGCTCGGCACGGTCCGCGTCGAAGAGATCCGCCTCAAGCGCGTGGTCGACTGATCCACCCCCGGATGCCGCGTACGGTCTTCCCCGGCGCGGCCATCGGCTGCGGATAAGCTCGCCGCTTCTTCCACAGCCTGACTTTCGCCCATGGCCACCAGCCTGCTCCTGCTGCTCGACGACATCGCCACCGTGCTCGATGACGTCTCCGTCCTCACCAAAGTTGCTGCCAAGAAGACCGCCGGGGTGCTCGGCGACGACCTCGCGCTGAACGCGCAGCAGGTCTCCGGCGTGCGCACCGAGCGCGAGCTGCCGGTGGTGTGGGCCGTGTGCAAGGGCTCCCTCGTCAACAAGGCGATCCTGGTGCCGGCCGCGCTGGCCATCGGCACCTGGCTGCCCTGGCTGGTGACGCCGCTGCTCATGGTGGGCGGTGCGTTCCTGTGCTTCGAGGGTGCCGAGAAGCTGGCCCACAAGTTCCTGCACAAGAAGGAGCACGAGGCCGACACCGCGCGCCACCAGCAGGCCGTGGCCGACACCACGGTCGACGTGGTCGCGGTCGAGAAGGACAAGATCAAGGGCGCCGTGCGCACCGACTTCATCCTCTCGGCAGAAATCATCGCCATCACGCTGGGCACCGTGCAGGGCCAGCCGTTCACGACGCAGCTCAGCGTGCTGGTCGGCATCGCGCTGATCATGACGGTGGGCGTGTACGGCCTCGTGGCCGGCATCGTGAAGCTGGACGACGCGGGCCTGTACCTGAGCCAGCGCAGCAGCGCGGCGGCGCGCGGCCTGGGCCGCGGCATCCTGGCGGCGGCGCCGTGGCTCATGAAGGGCCTGTCGGTGGCCGGCACGGCCGCCATGTTCCTCGTGGGCGGCGGCATCCTGGTGCACGGCGTGCCGGCGTTCGGCCATGCGGTCGAAGACTGGGCCAAGGCCACGGGCGGCGTGTTCGGCACGCTGGGCTCAATGGGCGTCAACGCCGTCGTCGGCCTCGTGGCCGGTGCCGTCGTGCTGGCCGTGGTGGAGCTGGTCGGCAAGTTGCGCGGCAAGAAAG
>NZ_CALRZC010000118.1:0-24260 GCF_943372545.1 Variovorax sp. YR752
GAACTGTCGCGCTGCGAGTTCGACCTGCTCGCATTGCTGCTCAAGCGCACCGGCCGCGTGGTCACGCGCCGCGTGATGGAAGAGCAGGTGCTGCCCGGCGGCCAGGCCAACGGCAGCAACTCGCTCGAAGTGCACATCTCCAACCTGCGCAAGAAGATCGGGCAGGGCTACATCCGCACGGTGCGCGGCATCGGCTACGTGATCGACACGCAATCGCTGGTGCGGAGTCCGTCGAAATGATGCGCCAGCTGGCGCGGCGCTGGAAGAACTGGAACCAGCCGTCCCTGATGCGCCGCCTTCTGGTGGCGCAGATGGCCGTGGTCGCGCTGCTGTGGACCTCGGCCGTGGGGCTGCTGTTGTACGACTCGTACAAGGACCCCGGGCTGCTGAGGTTCACCGATATCTTCCGAGCGGCATTGACCATCGCGGAGAACCTGGCGGATCGTCCCGTGCAGCAGCGGCAAGCGCTGGAAGCCTTCGATGTCATGCTGGCCGAGACGTTCAGCGACGGTGACGAATCCAAGGAAGCCCTGGCGATCATGCAGGTGTGGCAGCACGGCAAGCTGATCTACAACTCGCGCGCGGGCGTGCCCGTGCTGCTGAACTCGGCGCCCGACCTCAACGAGACGCTGGTCGCGGGCGGGCGCGAGTGGCGTGCGCGCACGATGGTCTCGCCCATCGCCGACACCCGTGTGGTGCTGGCCGAGCCCAGCGTGTGGCGGCTGGCCATCACCGTGCTGTCGCGTGGCTACTACCTGCTGCCGCTGGTGATCAGCCTGCCGTTTCTCATCTTTCCCGCCTGGCTGTCGGTGCGGCTGGCGCTGCGCCCGTGGCGCCAGGTGAGCCGCGAAACCGCCGAGCGCGGCCCCGACGACCTGACGCCGCTGTCGTACATGCCGCCGCACAAGGAGCTCAAGCCGCTGGTGCAGAGCATCAACAGCCTGCTGCTGCGGGTGCAGGACAGCACCACGCGCGAGCGCAGCCTGATCGCCGATGCGGCGCACGAGCTGCGCACGCCGCTGGCGGCCATGCGCGTGAACGTCGAGGCGTTGAAAGAGCAGAGCACCGACGAGGGCCAGCGCGAACTCATGGCCAACCTGCTGCGCAGCAACGACCGCGCGGCCCGGCTGGTGGGGCAGCTGCTGCAGCTCATGCGCAGCGACGCGGTGGCCAGCAACGCGCTGCCCGTGATGCTGTCGCTCGACGGGCTGGTGCAAGACCGGCTGGCCATGATCGAGGGCCTGGCGCGATCGCGCGGCGTGGAGCTCGAACTGGTGTGCGACGACGCCGTGCCGGTGCTCGGCGAGCGCGAGAGCCTGGTCTC
Organism: Variovorax sp. YR752; assembly: GCF_943372545.1. NCBI lineage: Bacteria > Pseudomonadati > Pseudomonadota > Betaproteobacteria > Burkholderiales > Comamonadaceae > Variovorax > Variovorax sp. YR752. The sequence continues at coordinate 1,325 of NZ_CALRZC010000118.1, forward strand.
GATGATCGACAACCTGATCGACAACGCGATCAAGTACAGCCCCTGCGGCGCCACCGTGACGGTGCATGTGGCGCGCCAGGGCGCCCAGGCGCTGCTGACCGTGGCCGACACCGGACCGGGCATTCCGCCCGCGCTGCGCGAACGCGTGTTCGACCGTTTTTTCCGCAACCCCGACCAGACGCAAAGCGGCAGTGGGCTGGGCCTGGCCATCGTCAAGTCGGTGGTCGACCGGCACGGCGGCAACGTCGTGCTCGACGAGGCCCTGGGCGGGGGCTTGCGGGCCAGGGTGCGGCTGCCACTGGCGCAGGCCGACGTGCCGCAGCCCTTGCTCGTCTGCGCCTGAGCCCGGGGGGAAAGGCCCCGGCCAGGCCGGTTTCGGGGTAACGATTTACACTAGCCGGCTCCCCCGGCGCTCGTCTACAGGACACTTTCACCAATGAAGTGGGTCATTCTTGCCATCTTCGTGCTCAGCGCACTCTACGTTCACTTCCGTGGCCAGGTCCGGCACAAGTTCTTCAGACAGCTCTCTGATCACTCGACCTTCCTGGCGCCGCTGAACGTCTTCATGTACCTTTTCTCGAAGGTGCCCGGTACGCCGTACCTGTCGCCTGCCGAGTTCCCCGAGATGCGCATCCTCGAGGAAAACTGGGAAGTCATCCGCGAAGAAGCGCTGGCCATGCGCAACGGCGGCAGCATCAAGGCCTCGAGCCAGTTCAACGACGTGGGCTTCAACTCCTTCTTCAAGAGCGGCTGGAAGCGCTTCTACCTGAAGTGGTACGACGAGGCACACCCCTCGGCCGCCGTGCTGTGCCCGCGCACCACCGAACTGCTGAAAGGCATCGGCACCATCAAGGCCGCGATGTTCGCCGAGCTGCCCCCGGGCAGCCGCCTCGTGCGCCACCGCGACCCGTTCGCGGGTTCGCTGCGCTATCACCTGGGCCTGTGGACGCCGGGCGTGGAAGGCTGCTACATCGACGTGGACGGCCAGCGCTACCACTGGCGCGACGGCGAGGCCGTGGTGTTCGACGAGACCTACATCCACTACGCCGAGAACACCACCGACCACGACCGCGTGATCCTGTTCTGCGACATCGAGCGCCCGCTGAAGTACCGCTGGGCCAGCGCCGTGAACCGCTGGTTCGCGAAGAACCTGCTGGCTGCTGCTGCTTCGCCCAACGACGCGGGCGACAAGACGGGCGGCCTGAACCGCGCCTTCAAGTACATCTACCAGATCCGCGTGGTCGGCAAGCGCCTGAAGGCCTGGGACAAGCGCGCGTACTACCTCGTGAAGTGGACGATCTTCGGCGGCCTGGCGCTCTGGATTTTTTGGTAACCGACAGCGCTTAAGCCTCAGCCAGCACCAGCCGCGCACGCGGCGTACGGCGCCAGCACACCAAACCCGCCAGCAGCACACCGCCGAGCACGTCGAGCAGCACGTGCTGGCGCGTGGCCAGCGTCGAATAGACGATCCCCGCGGCCCACAGCAGGTTCACCCACTGCGTCCACGCGGGCGCCTGTACGCTGCGCAGCTGGCGGCCGAGCCACACGGCCGCGAACACGGCGAACGCCACATGCAGCGACGGGAAGGCATTGCCGCCCGCATCGGCGCTCTTGAGGAACTGCAGCGCCGGGTACTGCGACCAGTCGATCGCAAAGCTCGGCACCACCGTCGGAAAACACCAGAACACCGCCAACCCGATGGCCGCCATGAGCGCGGCCCCGCGTGCGCAGGCCCACAGCTCGGCCTTGTTCTTTGTGAAGGCCGGTGCGAGCGAAATGTAGAACCACAGCGAGCTGTACAGCAGCATCGCGTCGTCGCTCACGCCGACCCAGTGGTCGATGGCCGTGAGTGGCATCACCGTCGGCACCGAGGGCGGGTGGTGCATCACCCAGAAGTACAGGACGAAGAAGCCCGAGATGCCGAGCGTGGAGCCGATCATCTTCACGACCCACAGCGTGGCGAACCGCTGCCCCAGCGCCAGGTGCCAGGGCGTGACGGGGAGGGCGGCGGGGTTCGGGCGGAGGGGCGTCACCGATGCGCTTTCAGGAGAGGGAAGCGCCACAGCGTAGGCGCCTGCATTGCGTGAACATTGCGTTACCCGGTGTGGGGGCTCTCTAGAATCATCCGCCTGTCCCGTCCCTTGTCGATCCCCCCAAATGAGAATCCTGCTTGTCGAAGACGAAGCCGACCTGGCGCAGGCGCTCGCGTCGGCGCTGCGCCAGAACCAGGCGGTGGTCGATGTGGCGAGCTCGCTGCGCGCGGCCGAGGAAGCCGCGCTCGGCGCGCCCTACGACGTGGTCGTGCTCGACCGCGGGCTGCCCGACGGCGACGGCCTCTCGCTCGTCGCGTTCCTCGCGCAGAACGGCATCGCCTGCGCCGTGCTCGTGCTCACCGCCATGACCGACGTGGCCGAGCGCGTGCTGAGCCTGGACGGCGGCGCCGACGACTACCTGGCCAAGCCTTTCTCGATGGACGAGCTGCTGGCCCGTGTGCGCGCACTGGCACGCCGCCCCGCGGTGCGCGCCAACTTCATCATGACGCTCGGACAGCTGCGCTTCGACCACCACACGCGGCAGGCCCACGTGGGCGAGGCCTGCCTCACGCTGCCGCGGCGCGAGCTGCTGGTGCTCGAGACGCTGCTCGAACACCGTGGCCGCACCGTGTTGCGCGAGGCGCTGCAAGACCGCGTGTACGGCCACAAGGACGACATTCAGTCGAACGCGCTCGACACGCACGTCTCGCGCCTGCGCTCCAAGCTCGACAAGGCCGGCGCGCAGGTCGAGATCCACGCGATCCGCGGCGTGGGCTACCTCATGTGCGTGCCCTCATCGGCATGAGCTTCAGTCTGCTTTCGCTGCGCTGGCGGCTGATCTGGAGCCTCATCCTCTTGCAGGTGGTGGTCGGGCTGCTCGTGATGGGCGGCTTTCTCGGCCTGGCCTGGGCGCTGGGCCGCGTGGTCGACGAGAACGGCCAGGAGACGGTGGCATCGATCCAGCGTGCCCTGACGCGCAGCCCCGACGGCCAGCTCGTGGCCGAGCCCACGAGCGCGCTGCGGCGGCTGCAGAAGGCCGACCCGCAGTTCTGGTTCATCGCACGCGACAGCCACGGCGCGGAATTGCGCCACGGCTTGGTGCCGCCCACCTACCTGCGGCTGCTCGACGCGCTCGACGGCACTGACCGCATGGCCATCGACCCCGAGACCGACGGCACGCGCCCCAAGGCCCGCTTCGAACGCGTCGAATCGCGCGCGGGCCCGGTGGCCGTCATGGCGCAGACCGGCGGCCCGCTCACGTTGGAGAACACGCTCAAGGGCACCGGCATCGCCTTCCTGTTCCTCGTGGCGCCGATGGCGCTCGTGACCTGCCTCGGCGTGATCCTCGCGACGCCCTTCGTGGTGAAGCGCGGCCTGAAAGGCGTGGTGGCGACGGCGGAGCATGCCGAGGGCATCGACGTGCACGAGCGCACCACGCGCCTGCCGCTGGCCAATGTGGCGAGCGAGATCCGCCCGCTGGTCAATGCGGTCAACCGCGCCTTCGACCGGCTCAACGAAGGCTACGACCGGCAGGAGCGCTTTCTCGCCGATGCCGCGCACGAGCTGCGCACGCCGATCACCACGCTGCAGATTCACCTCGAAGGCCTGCCGAACGATCCGCTGAAGATGAAGCTGATGCAGGCCTCGGCGCGGCTCGCCACGCTGGCCGAGCAGCTGCTCGACCTGCAGCGCCTCGACCACGGCCTGTCGCTGGACCACCAGGTGGAGCTGAAGTCGCTCTGCGAACGCGTGGCGGCCGACATCGCGCCGCTCGCGATCCGCAGCCGTTGCACGCTGTCGGTCGATGCGCCGCAGCCGCTCACGGTGCGCGGTGATGCGCCCTCGCTCGAACGCGCGCTCTCCAACCTGATCCAGAACGCCATCGAGCACGGCGGGCCGGGCTGCGACATCCAGGTGCGGCTGTGCGAGCCCTCATGCATCGAGGTGCGCGACTCGGGCCCCGGCATTCCCGAAGCCGACCGCGAGCGCGTGGTGGCGCCGTTTCACCGGCTCGTGCCGCGCGGACGCGGCGCCGGGCTGGGCCTGCATCTCGTGGCCGAGGTGGCGCGGCTGCACCGCGGCCAGCTGAGCATCGGGTCGAGCGAATCGGGCGGCGCGAAGATGCGCCTTGAGCTGATGAACCTCGACGCTTGAAGAAGAACCGTCTGCCATGAATGCCATCGACCGGCTGCCTGAACCCACGAACCTTGTCGGCGCGCAAGCGCTGATTGCGCGCGTGCAGGCGATGCTCGATGCCGAAGGGCTCGCGATGCGTGCGCCGCCGCCGGAGCCGACCACCTGCTGCGGGCGTGGCTGCAATGGGTGCGTGTGGGAAGGGTGGCTGGCGGCTGTGGCTTATTGGCGGGATGAGGCGTCGCTGCTGTTGGATCAGTAGAAGCGGGGCCGCAGCACCGTCATCGTTTCCGCACCCGGCAGCTGGTCGACAAACAGATGCTCTGCAACCAGGTAGCGCCCCACCACGCTGCGCAGATCGGGGGACTCGTACACCGTCACGGTGTCGTGGCGTTCGGTGTACATCAGCTGGTAGGTCGGGCCTTCCTTCAGCATGTAGAAGCAGCCATCGCTGCTGACTCGCTCGGTCCTGATCCTGCCTTCGTACCAACGGGTGGCCATCGCGTGATCCACCAGCGCATGAGCGTCGATCGTGAACACTGCGCGGCACTCCTCGGGCGTGAAGTCGTCGCGAAGCGCCGCGCAGTCTTCGCCGTTGTAGGCCTTGTGGATCAGGTCCGATCCTGTGTTTAGCAGCAAGGCGTCGATTTGTGCGTGGCGGTCCGGCGGCTGCACCATCTGGTAGGGGACGACCAACGGAGGCGTGGCGACGTTGGCGATGTGAAAGGGCTCGACACCCATTTCCCGGCTGGTGGACAGCGCCAGGTACCAGCGTTCCTGCGCCTCGCGCGGTGTCCTTCGCGTGGCCGTCACGTTGCCGACATAGTGCACGCGGCGTTCGCCCGTGCCGGTGAGCGTGGATGGAACGACGTCAGCGCGGCCCGCGCCCCAGAACTGATCTTTCAACGACCAATCGCCATCCACCGGATCGTTCAGGGTCTGGACGATGAGGTCCGCGATGATCTGCGGTGGTGCCTGCGTGGGTTGGCCGTCCACCGATGCCGGCACCACGGCATCGACCCGGAACGCCATCGGTTCGCCGAGGCGAGAGCTTTCATCGCGACTGATGTGAATCGCTTCGAGCGCCCGGCGCCTTGGCTGCGGCACGGCGCTTCGCACGAGTGTGTAGACGGCCACCAGCGTCAGCACGCCGAAGATCGGAAACACCGGCAGCCCCACCAGCAGCCACAGCAGGTTCCAGCCTCCCTCCAGCGACCAGCGCAGTGCGTTGAAACCGAAGGCGGCGAAGAATGCCAGTACAGCGGTCGAGACCAGTGAACTGAGCCATTGAACAACCCTGCTCTGTGGGCTGTGCTCGGCCTCTGGCGGCGGGGCCGGAGACGTCCACGCCGTGTCATGCCGCTGCACGATGCGCGGCAGGCCGATCACGCGCGGATCGGGCAGGGGCGTCCAGAAACTGTCGTCCTGCGCGGTCAGCGCGATCGTGCGGATGCCATCGCTGTGTTCGAGCTGCAGCGAAGTCTGCGCGACGCCATCGTGCGCCGCGTCCTCGAAGCTTAGAGGCCGCGCATCAAGCACGCGGTGATAGCGGCGCTTCTCGACGTCGACGATCAGCGTGTCCGCACCGGCAGACGCCGCATGAAAGCTCTCGTCAGAAGACGCAAGGCCTTCAGACAACGGCAGCGCCAGAACCCGCGCGAGGAAATCGAGGTAGGAGTGAGGGCGAGACATGCGTCCGAACCCTAGCCGGCGATCTCGAGCGCCGCCGCCACAAGCTTCGCCACCTCCAACGTGCTCCCAGGCGCCTCGCCATCTTCCAGCATCCACACCGACGACAGCCCCGCCCACGCCAGCACCCATTGCAGCAATCGCCGCTGCTCGATGCCTGTGGCCTCCGAGATGACCTCGATGCGGCGCGCAAAGCGGCCCGGTACCAGCGCGCTCTTGCCATCCGGGTTGCACAGGATGTTCGCGTGGTCGAAGCCGCGTTCGCCGTGCAGGCCCTTGGGGTCGATGGCGAGCCAGCCGGCCGGGCCGAAGTCGAGCACGTTGCCGTGGTGGATGTCGCCATGCAGCACGACCACATCGCGCGGCCAGCAGTTCGCGTGCGGTGCGTGCGCTGTGCGCGAAGACGCCGCCGTGCGTCGCCGCGCCGGCCCACAGCGCTTCGAACCAGCGCGTGAGCGGCACCAGCGTCGGCGGCAGTGGCGTGACGCGTGGCGCATGCAGGCGCGCAGCGGCGGCGCACAGGATGCGCGTGGCCTCGTCGTCGCGACCGTCTTGAACCATCTGCGCGAGCGAGGCCGTGCCTTGCGCGCGCACCATCAGCAAGGCTTCACCGTCATGGGCCAGAACGGGCGCGGCGCCGTCGCCGTTCCACCAGGCCATCAGCAGGCTGCCCGCCTGTTCCTCGGCCTCGTGCGAAACCTTGAGCATGGCCGGCGCGCCGTGCTGGCGCACGGGCAGCAGCGTGCCGCTCAGCGAGGTGAAGGCTTCGCCGTCGGGCGTGAGGCTCCAGCGTGCCAGGTAAGGCGCGAACACGCCGTGCGGCCCCACTAGCGCGATTCCCAGAACCCCCGGTGCGTCGCGATCATCTCGTCGGCCACCTCGGGCACCGGGCCGATCACCTCGACCGGCTTCTGTCCGCGCGCGAAGACCTCGCGGCAGGGCAGGCTCAGCGTCGGGTTCTCGGGGTGGTCGCCGGTGAGTGCGAGCAGCGCGGATTCTTCCGCGCCGTACACGATGCGCCCGATGTTGGCCCAGTAGCTCGTGCCCGCGCACATGGCGCAGGGCTCGAAGGTGGTCACCAGCGTGCATTGCCACAGGTATTCGGCCGGCCAGTTCTGCGCCGCATGGCGCGCGAGCGTGGCCTCCGCGTGATGCACCGTGTCGATGTTGCCCTGTTCGGCGAGGATGGTCTCGCCGTCGGGTGCGACGAGCACGGCGCCGAAGGGGTGGCGGCCCATGGCCATGGCGCGTCGCGCGACGGTGTCGGCACGACGCAGCGCGCGGGTGATCTGTTCGGGAGTCATGCCCCCATTATTTATTGGTTCTGCGACCCGCGATGCGCCCAGCCCGTCGTGTGCTTCTCGATCAGGCTGAAGAGTTCGTACATGACCATCGCCATCGCGCCCACCACCATCAGGCCCGCGAAGGCCAGGCCCATCTGCATGGCCGAGCCGGCCGAGATCAGCAGGTAGCCGATGCCCTCGTTGGCGGCCGTCATCTCCGACACCGTGGTGCCGACAAAAGCCAGCGTGATCGCCACCTTCAGCGAACCGAAGAAGTAGGGCATGGAGCGCGGCAGGCCGATCTTGATGAGCACGTCCCAGCGCTTGGCGCCCAGCACGCGCAGCACGTCTTCCAGCTCAGGCTCGAGCGTGGCCAGGCCGGTCGCGATGTTCACCATGATCGGGAAGAAGCTGATCAGGAACGCCGTGAGAATCGCCGGCCCGATGCCGATGCCGAACCACACGACCAGGATCGGCACGAAGGCCGCCTTGGGCAGTGCGTTGAAGGCCGTCATGAGCGGGTAGATCGCCGCATAAGCCAGGCGCGAGCTGCCGATCACGAAGCCCATGAGCACGCCCACCACGATCGCCAGGCCGAAGCCCGCCATCGTGACCCAGTAGGTGCGCCACGCGTGGCCCGCGATGATGGCCTTGAACTCCCAGAACTGCTCCCAGATGCGCAGCGGGCTCGGAAAGATGAAGTCCGACACGCCGAAGCCCGCGCAGATCACCTGCCACAGCAGGAGCACCGCCACGAGCAGCAGCCAGGGCGACCAGCGTTCGAGTTGTTTGCTGTTGTTCATTTGCCGCCTCCTCAGTGCGTGGCCGCCGCAGCGGAGGTGGCGGTGTTGCCGCGGATCGCGCCGATGTGGCTGCGCAGTTCGAGCACGATGTCGGTGAACTCCTTGGTGTAGGTCAGCTCCAGCTCGCGCGGGCGCGGGAGGTCGATCTCGCGCTTCACCACGAAGCGGCCCGGGCTCTTGCTCATCACGTACACCGTGTCGGCCAGGAACACCGACTCGCGCAGGTCGTGCGTGACCAGGATCACGTTGAACTGCTGCTCGGTCCAGAGGTCGCGCAGGATGCACCACAGCTCTTCGCGCGTGAACGCGTCGAGCGCGCCGAAGGGCTCGTCCAGCAGCAGCATCTTGGGCTCGTGGATGAGCGCGCGGCAGATGCTCGCGCGCTGCTGCATGCCGCCCGAAAGCTGCCACGGAAACTTGTCCTCGTAGCCGCCCAGGCCCACCTTCTGCAGCAGGCGGCGGGCACGCTCGACGTACTCCTTGCGCTTGGCCTTGAAGTTCGAGCGGTAGGGCTCGACGATTTCCAGCGGCAGCAGCACGTTGTCGACCGTGGTGCGCCACGGCAGCAGCGAGGGCGCCTGGAAGGCCATGCCCGAGATCTTCAGCGGCCCGGTCACGGGCTGGCCGTCGATGCGGATCTTGCCCATCGAGGGCATCTTCAGCCCCGTGGTGAGCTTCATGAAGGTCGACTTGCCGCAGCCCGAGGGGCCGACGATGGCGATGAACTCGCCGCGCGTCACCTTCAGGTCGATGGCCTCGACCGCGAAGTGGTTGGCGCGCAGCAGCTCTTCGTTGTAGGCGAGCCAGACGTCCTGGAAATCGACGAAGGGGGCGGCTGCGTCGGGTGTCGTTGCGCCGGCCGCCATCACTTGCGCAGGATTCCGCTGAGCTCGGCCGCGGGCGGGAGCATGGCCGCGGTCCACACGGCGTCGGGGCTCACGCGCGTCTTGGTGTTGAAGGCGTCGGACACCTGCGAGGCCATGAGCGACATGCGGCCCGCGTTGACGGCGCCGAAGCCCTCGCTGCGCGCGTCGGCGCTGTTGATGACGGTGTCGATCGCCAGTTGCAGGCGGCGCGTCTCGAGCTTGCTGTCGATGATGCCGTCGCGCGCCTTCACCGACTCGATGGCCACTGCCGGGTTGGCGATGACTTCCTTGGCGCCCTTGGCAAAGGCCGAGAGGAACTTCTTCACCGCCGCGGGGTTGTCCTTGAGCAGCTTGGGCGAGGCGATGATGACGTTGCCGTACAGCTTCACGCCGTAGTCGGGGTAGGGCAGGATCACCACGTCGGCCGCCTTGGCGCCGCGTGCTTCCAGGTTGAGCAGCGAGGTGAAGGTGAAGCCCGTGATGGCGTCGATGTCGCCGCGCACCAGCATGGTCTCGCGCAGCGTGGGGTCCATGGCGGTCCAGTTCACGGCACCGATGTTGTTGGCCTTGGCGAAGATCGGGAACGCGCGGCGGCCCGCGTCGAACACCGGCGCGCCGAGCTTCTTGCCGGCGAGGTCGGCCGGCTTGGTGATGCCGCTCTTCTTGAGCGCCATGACCGAGGCCGGCGTGTTGTTGTAGACCATCATCACCGCGACCGGCTTGTTCGGGCTGTCGGGGTTGTTGGCGTGGAACTCCATCAGCGCCGCGAGGTCGGCAAAGCCCATGTCGTAGGCGCCCGAGGCCACGCGCGTCACGGTGCCGCCCGAGCCGTTGCCGGCGTCGATGGTCACGTCCAGGCCGGCGGCCTTGAAGTAGCCCTTGGCCGCGGGGTGCAGGAACAGCGCGGCCGGTCCTTCGAAACGCCAGTCGAGCTGGAACTTGATCGGCGTCGGGCTCTGGGCAAAGGCCGAAGACAGGCCCAAGCTGAGGGCCGAGGCGGCGAGGAAGGACTGGAGCAGGTGACGCTTGTTCATGAAGGTTCCGAAATGTGAATGCTTCGGCATTCAAGCAAAAACGGTGCCCGCACGCGATTGGTGCGAACCCTTCCGGTGAATCACCGAGGTGCGCGGCCCGCCCAAGGCGTGTGCGGCGTGCACCGCGCCTGGGAATGCGGGGCCAGAAACCTCGTCAGAGCGTCGCGCCGATCTTGCGCAGCTCGGCGATCTGCGGCGCCTTGGGCAACCAGACCTTGTCGAACTCGGCGATGACCGGCGCGGGGTTGTAGTTGCTGGCGCTCTTGAACGCGATGCCGCTGGCCTTGAACTTGTCGATGAGGCCCAGCTCGGTGGTCACGATGTCCTTGATCTGCGCGTCGAGCTGCTGCTTCACGAGGTCGGTGATGAGCGCCTTGTCCTTCGCGTCGAGCGTCTGCCAGATGCGGCCCGACACCAGCGGCGCGAAGGGCATGAACAGCGCGTTCATCGGCAGCAGCGTTTTCGAGACGCGGTCGAAGCGCTGGTTCCACGAGAACTCGATGTCGGCTTCGAGCCCGTCGACCTGGCCGTTGGACATGGCGTCGAACACGCCCGGCGTGGGAATGGGCGTGGGCGCGGCGCCCAGCAGTTGGTAGAAGTCGCGGTACACCGGCGTGGGGTTGATGCGCAGCTTCATGCCCTTCAGGTCGGTGGGCGAGGCGATGTCCTTGGTCGCGAACACCACGCGCATGCCGGTGATGCCCCAGCCCAGGCCGATGGTGCCGGTCTCGCGCGGCAGCACATCGAGCAGCTTGAGCGCTGCGGGCGTGCGCACGAGCGAGGCGACGTTGGTGGTCGAGCGCACGAGGTACGGCGCGTTGATGGCCGCCACGCTCGCCACGCGCGAGCCGAGTTCGGCCGCCTGGATCCAGCCCATGTCGAGCGCGCCCGACTGCAGCTGCTGCATCATGGCGGACTCATTGCCGAGCTGGCCCGAGTGGAACACCGTGGCGCTCAGGCGGCCGTCGGTGGCCTTCTTCAGCGCCTCGCCGAAGCTCACCGCGGCGCGGTTCCACGAGTGCCCCGCGGGCGTGATGAGGCCCAGGCGGAATTCCTTGGCGGCGGCGGCACGCGACACGGTGCCGAAGAGGGCGGTCGATGCGGCAGCGGTGCCGGCGGCGGCCTGGACGAACTGGCGGCGGGAGAGAGGCATGCGAAGCTCCGGTGGGGTGAGGTGAAGTGAAGGAACGGGAAAGCGGATCGGCGCTTACTTGAGGAGCGCAAGAGACAGACTCGGGAACAGCGACAGCAGCACCAGCGCCACGCAGCAGATCAGGAAGAAGGGCAGCGTCACGATGAACATCTTTCCGGGCTTGGCGCCCGTCACCGCCGAGGCCACGAAGAAGCTCAGCCCCACCGGCGGCGTCATCAGCCCGAGCACGAGGTTGATGACCACCACCACGCCGAAGTGGCGCGGGTCGATGCCGTAGATTTCCGTCGCGATGGGCAACAGGATCGGCACGGTCATGATCAGCCCGGGAATGCCGTCGATCACGGTGCCGATCACCAGCAGGATCACGTTCACCAGCAGCAGGAAGGCAATCGGGTCTTTCGCCACGGTCTGTATCCATGCGGCCGTGGCCTGCGGCACCTTGCCGTAGATCAGCAGCCACGAGAACACCGCGGCCGCTGCCACCAGGAACAGCACCACCGCCGAGTAGATCGCCGACTTGAGCAGGATCTGCGGAATCATCGCGAAGCGGAATTCCTTGGTCACGTAGCGGCCCACCAGCACCGCGGCCACCGCGCCCACCGCCGCCGATTCGGTAGGGTTGGCCAGGCCGCCGAGGATCGAGCCGACGATCACGATCGGAATGAGCAGCGTCGGGCAGGCCGTGAGGATCGTGTGCAGCCGCTGTTTGACGGTGCGCTTCTCGGTGCGCGGGTAGTTGTAGATCAGGCCCATGCAGGCGATGACGATGAAGAACAGCACCGTGAGAATCACGCCGGGGATGATCCCCGCGATGAGCATGTCGCCCACCGCCACCTGCGCGAGCACGCTGTACACCACGAACATCACCGAGGGCGGAATGATCGGGCCGAGCATGCCGCCGTACACCGTGATGCCGGCCGCGAAGGTCTTGTCGTAGCCCTGCTTCTCCATCTCGGGCACCATGATCTGGCTCATGATCGCCACCTGCGCGGTGGCCGAGCCGATGATCGACGACACCAGCATGTTCGCCAGGATGTTCACGTAGGCCAGGCCCCCTTTCACCGAGCCGATGAAGGCCAGCGCGAGGTCGACCAGCCGCTTCGTGATGCCACCGCCGTTCATGATCTCGCCGATGAGGATGAACAGCGGAATCGCAATGAGGCTGTAGCTGTCGACGCCGCCGAACATCTGCACCGGGAACGACTGGAACAGCACCGTGTCGCCCGAGTTGAGGATGTAGACGATGCCCGACAGGCACAGGCAGGCACCGATCGGCACGCCGACCAGCATGATCAGCAGGAAAAAGGCAGAGGTCAGCATTTCAGTTCACGGCGTCCGCGTTGGCGACATGGAACTCGTCATGCGTGCGCTTGGGCTGCAGGCCGAGGTCTTCGAGGAGGTTGGCCAGCGCATGCACGCTGAGGGTGAGCGAGAAGATCGGCAGGATGAGCTGCACCAGCCACGTCGGCCAGTCGAGCGTCTGCGTGCGCTCGGTGTAGAGAAAGTTGAAGCTCTCGGCCGCGAACTCCTTCGCGTCGAAGCCGTGGCGCACGATGCCGGCCGGGTCCATCCACAGCCAGCACATCGCGAGCAGGGCCAGCCCGAGCAGCAGCACGCCGCTCGAAGCACTGGCCTTGGCGATGCGCGCGGCCCGGGTGCCGAGCTTGTCGGTGAGCAGCGTCACCGCAAAGTCCAGCCGCAGCCGCGTCATCGCCGACGCACCGATGAAGGTGAGCCAGACCACGCAGTACACCGAGGCCTCGTCCACCCAGTAGAGCGGAAAGCCGCCGTAGCGCGTGACCACGTTCAGCAGCACCAGCACGATGAGCAGGCCCATCAAGCTGCTGAGCAGGTGGCGCTCGCAGCGCAGGACAAAGTCCGACGCGTCGAGCACGCGGCGGGACAGGCCGCCGCTTTCTTTCAAGGCGTTTTCTTGCATGGTGTTCTGGGCCTTGGGGTGCGTCGTATGCGGCGGCTCAGGCGACCGACTGGTACTGCGTGGGCCGCGTGGCCAGCGCCTTGCCAACAACCTTCTCGATGAAGGCGCGCTCTTCGCCGATGAGCGGCAGGCGCGGGCGGCGCATGTGCTCGGTGCCCACGCCGACCAGCAGGTCGATGAGCTTGAGGTTCTGCACCAGCTTGGTCGACACGTCCAGATGCAGCATCGGCGTCATCCACTGGTAGAGCTTCAGTGCTTCGGCAAACTTGCCGGCCTTCATCAGGTCGTACAGCGCCACCGTCTCGCGCGGGAAGGCGCAACCGACACCGGCCAGCAGGCCGTCGCAGCCCAGCGCGAGGCCTTCGTAGGCCAGGTCGTCCACGCCCAGGAACAGCTGGTAGCGGTCGCCCACGGTGTTGCGCAGGTCGGTGATGCGGCGGATGTTGTCGGTGCTCTCCTTGATGGCCGCGATCCATTCGCAGTCGGCCAGCTCGACCATGTGCTCGGGCTTCAGGTCCACGCGGTAGGCCACCGGGTTGTTGTAGACCATGATGGGTTTCTGAGCCGCGTTGGCGATGGTGCGCACGTTGAGCATGGCTTCGCGCGCGTCGGCCACGTAGATCACGGAAGGCATGACCATGTAGCCGGCCACGCCCAGCTTGTTGGCGCCGTCCACGTAGCGCAGGGCTTCGCGGGTGCTGGTCTCCGACACGTTGGCCAGCACGGGGATGCGGCCGTCGGCGGCTTCCAGCGCGATCTTCGCGACCTGCAGCTTTTCTTCGAGCGTCAGCGTGCTGGCTTCACCGAGCGAGCCGCAGGTGACGAGGCCGTGGATGCCGTTGCGGATCTGGAAGTCGATGTGGCGGGCGGTGCCCTCGGCATCGATGCTTTCGTCGGCGTGGAACTTGGTGGTGATGGCGGGGAAGATGCCTTGCCAGCGGGGATTGCTCATGAACGTGTACCTCGAAAAAGAAGAGAAAGGGCGCTGCGGACAGCGGGTGGAACCAGGGTCTGAAGGCTTGGTTTATTAATATATTAGTAAGATATGTGAAATATCCGCTCAGGGTATTAGCAGATTGCGTGCCAGCCGAAATGGTGGTTGGACGCGCCTGAAAAGGGCGATCGGGCGTCTGGAAGCACCGCTTTGGCGCACCTCGCGCACCGGGTGCCTCAGGATGCGGCTGACGAAAAAAAGCCCCGCAGCGGTGAACGCGGCGGGGCGTGCGGCTCGCGACGGAGCCGGTGGGGCGCGGTGACTACGTCAGCGCCATCAGTCCTGGGCCTTCACCTTCGCCACGGCCAGCGCCGTCATGTTGATGATGCGGCGCACCGTCGCCGAGGGCGTCAGCACGTGGGCCGAACTCGCGGCGCCCAGCAGGATCGGGCCCACCGTGATGCCATTCGCGCCGGTCATCTTCAGCACGTTGTAGAGGATGTGCGCCGAGTCGAGGTTCGGGCACACCAGCAGGTTGGCTTCGCCGGAGAGCGTGGTCTCGGGCAGGGCGGTGCGGCGGATCTCGTCGGACAGCGCGGCGTCGCCGTGCATCTCGCCGTCGCACTCGATGTCGGGTGCCATCTGCGAGAACAGGTCGCGCGCCAGGCGCATCTTGCGTGCCGAGCCGCGGCTGGAGGTGCCGTAGTTCGAGTGCGACAGGAAGGCCACCTTCGGCGGCAGGCCGAAGCGGCGCACCTCTTCGGCGGCCATCACGGCGATGCTGGCCAGCAGCTCGGCGCTCGGGTCTTCGTTCACGTTGGTGTCGGTGATGAACACCGTGCGCTTCTCGAGCGTGAGCGCATTCAGCGTGGCAAAGCCGGGCGCGCCGCGCTTCAGGCCGATCAGGTTGCGGATGTGCTCCAGGTGCACGTCGAAGCGCCCGACCAGGCCGCAGATCATCGCGTCGGCATCGCCCAGGTGCAGCATCAGCGCGGCGATGGTCGTGTTGGAGCGGCGCACCATGGTCTTGGCGGCCTCGGGCGTCACGCCGCGGCGGCCCATGAGCTTGTGGAAGCTCTCCCAGTAGGTGCGAAAGCGCGGATCGTCCTCGGGGTTCACGATCTCGAAGTCGGTGCCGGGGCGGATGTGCAGGCCGGCCTTCTGGATGCGTGCCTCGATCACGGCCGGGCGGCCCACCAGGATGGGCTGGGCCAGGCCTTCGTCGACCGCCCACTGCGCGGCGCGCAGCACGCGCTCGTCTTCGCCCTCGGCGTAGGCCACGCGCTTGGTGGTCGAGATTTTTGCGGCGCTGAACACCGGGCGCATGAACATGCCCGTCTGGTAGACGAAGCGCGTCAGGTGCTGGCGGTAGGCCTCCATGTCCTCGATGGGGCGCGCGGCCACGCCCGAGGCGGCGGCCGCCTTGGCCACGGCCGGCGCGATGCGCAAAATCAGGCGCGAATCGAAGGGCTTCGGAATGATGTAGTCGGGGCCGAAGGCCAGCTCCTGCCCGGCGTAGGCGGTGGCCACTTCTTCGCTGATGTCGGCCTTGGTGAGGTCGGCAATCTCGCGCACGCAGGCCAGTTTCATTTCTTCCGTGATCTTGCTCGCGCCGCAGTCGAGCGCGCCGCGGAAGATGTACGGGAAGCACAGCACGTTGTTGACCTGGTTCGGGTAGTCCGAACGGCCCGTGGCAATGATGCAATCGGGCCGCACGGCCTTGGCCAGCTCGGGGCGGATTTCAGGCTCGGGGTTGGCCAGCGCCAGGATGATCGGCTGCGTGCCCATGGTCTTGACCATCTCGGCGCTCATGACGCCGGGGGCCGAGCAGCCCAGGAACACGTCGGCATCTTTCACCACGTCGGCCAGGGTGCGGGCACCGGTGTCCTTCTGGGCGTAGCGCGACTTCGATTCGTCGAAACCGCCCGCGCGGCCCATGTAGATCAGGCCCTTGGAGTCGCAGGCGTAGATGTTGGCGGGCTTGGCGCCCAGGCCGACCATCACGTCCAGGCAGGCGATGGCGGCAGCGCCCGCGCCCGAGACGGCGATCTTGACGTCTTCGATCTTCTTGCCGACCAGTTCCAGGCCGTTGAGCAGCGCCGCGGCCGAGATGATGGCCGTGCCGTGCTGGTCATCGTGGAACACCGGGATGTTCATGCGCTCGCGCAGCTTCTTCTCGATGTAGAAGCACTCGGGCGCCTTGATGTCCTCGAGGTTGATGCCGCCCAGCGTGGGCTCCAGCGCCGCAATGATGTCGACCAGCTTGTCGGGGTCGTTCTCGGCCAGCTCGATGTCGAACACGTCGATGCCGGCGAATTTCTTGAACAGGCAGCCTTTGCCTTCCATCACCGGCTTGGAGGCCAGCGGGCCGATGTTGCCCAGGCCCAGCACGGCGGTGCCGTTGGTGATGACGCCCACGAGGTTGCCGCGGGCGGTGTATTCGGCCGCGAGCGACGGGTCGGCCGCAATGTCGAGGCAGGGGTAGGCCACGCCCGGCGAATACGCCAGCGACAGGTCGCGCTGGTTCAGCAGGGGCTTGGTGGGGGTGATCGAGATCTTGCCCTTGACGGGCGAGCGGTGGTATTCGCGCGCTGCTTCTCGAAGTGCTTCTTCAGCGGGGGACAGGGATGCAGCCATTTGAAAAGTCTCCTTGGTTCTGGCGGGCAATGAGGCTACCGCAAAAGCGGTGCCTCTTCTCTCGGGGGGAACGACGAGACCCTCTATCTTCCGCCTGATCGAGAGGGTCTGCCGACTCGCTAAACTTCAACACCCCTGTTTTTGGGGGGCAAAAATCCGTGTCGCACGGGCGGTGCGGCGAACCATCGCCGATAGCGCCAAAGCGACACAGCGACAGAACAACACGGAGGGACATCGAATGACACCCGGACCTTTCACCGGCACCGAACCGGACGTCGTGGTCATCGGCGGAGGCCCGTCGGGCTCCACGGTGGCTGCCTTGCTCGCAGACAAGGGCCACGACGTGGTGCTGCTCGAGAAGGCGCAGCACCCGCGCTTTCACATCGGCGAATCCTTGCTGCCGATGAACATGCCGCTGTTCGACCGGCTCGGCGTGCGCACCGAGGTCGAGGCCATCGGCCTGCGCAAGCACGGCGCCGAATTCGTCTCGCCCTGGCACGACCACACCAGCCACTTCGACTTCGGCCAGGCGATGGACAAGAGCTTTCCCTATGCGGTGCACGTGCGCCGTTCGGAGTTCGACGAGCTGCTGTTCCGCCATGCCGGCAAGCGCGGCGCGCGCACCTTCGAGGGCCGGCGCGTCACCGGCGTCGACATGGACGCGGGCAAGGGAACGCCCGACAACCGCCCGCTCGTGAAGGTCAAGGCCGACGACGGCACCGAGACCGAATGGCGCCCGCGCTTCGTGATCGACGCCAGCGGGCGCGACACGCTGCTGTCGAACCAGTTCGATGCCAAGCAGCGCAACCGCAAGCACGCGAGCGCGGCGCTGTACGGCCACTTCGCCAACGCCGAGCGCCGGCCGGGCCGCTTCGAGGGCAACATCTCGCTGTTCTGGTTCGACCATGGCTGGTTCTGGTACATCCCGCTGAAGGACGGCACCGTGAGCGTCGGCGCCGTGGCCTCGCCGGCCTACTTCAAGCGCCGCAAGGGTTCGCTCGAAGACTTCCTCATGGAAACCATCGCGCTCGCGCCCAAGCTGGCCGCGCGCCTGAAGAACGCCACGCTGATGGAAGGCGCCACCTCCACCGGCAACTACGCGTACGACTCCAAGTTTTGCCGCGGCGACCGCTTCATGATGGTGGGCGACGCCTATGCCTTCGTCGACCCGATGTTCTCGTCGGGCGTGTACCTGGCGATGAACAGCGGCTTCGAGGCCGCGGCCTGCGCAGACCACTGGCTCAAGGGCGAGGCGAAAGAGGCCGAGAAGGCCTTCCGCCATTACGAGAAGGTGATGAAGCACGGCCCGAAGATGTTCTCGTGGTTCATCTACCGCATCACCTCGCCCGCCATTCGCCGCCTGTTCATGGCGCCGCGCAACATCTGGCGCATGCAGGAGGCGCTGCTGTCCATCCTGGCCGGCGACCTGTTCCGCAACACGCCCATCGGGCCGCGCTTCTGGGGCTTCAAGGTGACGTACTACGCGTCGTGCATCGGCATCCTGCCGCAGGCCGTGAAGACCTGGGCATGGCGCCGACGCAACCTGAAAGAGTCTCTGGACGCTGCAAAGAGCTAGTTTCAGTCGGGTGATACGGTGTGCTGGGCGAGGGCTTCCAAAGCCTTCACCAGCGCCGAGTGGTCCAGCTGGCCGTAGCCCATCGCCGCGCAGGCGTTCATCAGCTGCGCTGCGTTCGCGGTCTGCGGCAACGCCACACCCAGCGAGCGCGCGCTCTGCATCGCGAGGTTCAGGTCCTTCTGGTGCAGCGAAATGCGGAAGCCCGGCGCGAAGGTGCGCTTGATCATGCGTTCGCCGTGCACTTCGAGAATGCGCGAGCTGGCAAAGCCGCCCATCAGCGCCTGGCGCACCTTGGCGGGGTCGGCACCGGCCTTCGAGGCGAACACCAGCGCCTCGCTCACGGCGGCGATGTTCAGCGCCACGATGATCTGGTTGGCCACCTTGCAGACTTGGCCGTCGCCCGCGCCGCCCACCAGCGTCACGTTCTTGCCCATCTTGTCGAGCAGCGGCTTCACGCGGCCGAAGGTGCCTTCGTCGCCGCCGCACATGATCGTCAGGCTCGCGGCCTTGGCGCCCACTTCGCCGCCCGAGACCGGCGCGTCGATGTAGCCGGCGCCCAGCGCGACGATGCGGCGCGCGAATTCCTTGGTGGCGATCGGGTCGATGGAGCTGCAGTCCACCACGATCTTGCCCTGCGAACCCTTCAGGCCGTCGGCCACGCCTTCCGCGCCCGGCACGCCGAACAGCACCTTCTCCACGTCAGGCGTGTCGGGCACCATGATGAAGATGATGTCGGCCTTGCGTGCCACTTCGGCGGCCGAACCGCAGATGGTGGCTTTCGAGACGAAGGGCTCCGGCGTGTTGCCGTGCGTGTTCACGAAGAGCTCGTGGCCTGCGTCGAGCAGGTGGCCCGCCATGGGGGCGCCCATGATGCCCAGGCCGATGAATCCGATTTTTTGTGCGCTTGTTGCTGCAGTGGTCATGTCTCTGTTTCCTTCGTGAACGTTCATTGCTTTTTCGTGAGGGCTTCGCACCAGCCGAGGCCTTCCACCGTGGTGGCGCGGGGCTTGTATTCGCAGCCGATCCAGCCGTCGTAGCCCAGCGCATCGATGTGCTGGAACAGCCATGGGTAGTTGATCTCGCCCGTACCCGGCTCGCCGCGGCCGGGGTTGTCGGCCAGCTGGATGTGACCGATGCGTGCCAGCTGTTGGGTGAGCGTGTTGCCCAGCTCGCCTTCCATGCGCTGTGCGTGGTAGATGTCGTATTGCACGCGCAGGTTGCTCGAACCCACCTCGTCGATCAACGCCAGTGCCTGGTCGGTGCGCGTGAGAAAGAAGCCGGGGATGTCGAAGGTGTTGATCGGCTCGATCAGCAGGCGCAGGCCCGCGGCTTCCAGCTCGCGCGCGGCGAGGCGCAGGTTCTCGACCACGGTCTTGTGGGCGGCGTCGGTGCTCACGCCCGCTGGCACCTTGCCGACCAGGCAGTTGAGCTGTGGGCAGCCCAGCGCCGTGGCGTAGTCGATGGCCAGCGCGATGCCTTCGCGGAACTCGCCGGTGCGGTCCGGGTGGCAGGCGATGCCGCGCTCGCCCTTGTCCCAGTCGCCGGCCGGCAGGTTGTGCAGCACCTGCTGCAGGCCGTTCGTGCGCAACGCGGCCGTGAGTTCCTTCTTGTCGAAGGGGTAGGGGAAGAGGTACTCCACCGCCTCGAAGCCGGCCTTGGCGGCCGCCTCGAAGCGCTGCATGAACGGCAGCTCGGTGAAGAGCATCGTGAGATTGGCTGCGAACTTGGGCATGTCTTTCGTCTCCTCGATCAGTCCAGCATCGCCACCGCAAGGGCGGTCGGTGCGTCGGCCATGCTTTCGGCCAGCGGTTCGAATTCGTTGATGGCGTCGATCTCGGTGCCCATCGCGATGTTGGTCACGCGCTCGAGCATCACCTCGATGACGACCGGCACCTGGAACTCGGCCATGAGCGCTTCGGCGCGGGCAATGGCGGGCGCCATCTCTTCCTGCTTGTGCACGCGGATCGCCTTGCAGCCCAGGCCCTCGACCACCTTGAGGTGATCGACGCCGTAGCTGCCTTCGATGCCGGCGTCGGCCGGTGCGTTGATGTTGTCGAAGGCCAGCTGCACGCAGTAGTCCATCTCGAAGCCGCGCTGCGACTGGCGGATCAGGCCGAGGTAGGAGTTGTTGACCACGATGTGCAGGTAGGGCAGCTTGAACTGCGCGCCCACGGCCAGCTCTTCGATCATGAACTGGAAGTCGTAGTCGCCCGAGAGCGCGACGATCTTGCGCGTCGGGTCGGCGGCGCGCACGCCCAGTGCGGCGGGAATGGTCCAGCCCAGCGGACCGGCCTGGCCGCAGTTGATCCAGTGGCGCGGGTTGTACACGTGCAGGAACTGCGCGGCCGCGATCTGCGACAGGCCGATCGTGCTCACGTAGCAGGTGTCGCGGTCCAGGTGGTTGTTCATGCACTGGTACACGCGCTGCGGCTTCATAGGCACGCTGTCGAAGTTGGTCTTGCGCAGCAAGGTCTTCTTGCGCTCGCGGCATTCGCCGGCCCAGGCGCCACGGTCGGTGAGCTTGCCCGCGACCTTCATTTCCTCGGCCACTTCGACGAAGAGTTCGAGTGCGGCCTTGGCGTCGGAGACGATGCCGAAGTCGGGCGTGAACACGCGGCCGATCTGCGTGGGCTCGATGTCCACGTGCACGAAGGTGCGGCCCTTGGTGTAGACGTCGACCGAGCCGGTGTGGCGGTTGGCCCAGCGGTTGCCGATACCCAGCACGAAGTCCGAAGCGAGCACCGTCGCGTTGCCGTAGCGGTGGCTGGTCTGCAGGCCGCACATGCCGGCCATCAGCGGGTGGTCGTCGGGAATGGTGCCCCAGCCCATGAGCGTGGGGATCACCGGCACGCCGGTGGCTTCGGCAAAGCGCACGAGCAGGTCGGAAGCGTCGGCATTGATGATGCCGCCGCCGGCCACGATCAGCGGGCGCTCGGCCGCCTGCATCATGCCGATGGCCTTCTCAATCTGGGCGCGCGTGGCGGCCGGCTTGTAGGGCTTGAGCGGTTCGTAGGCGTCGATGTCGAACTCGATCTGCGCCATCTGCACGTCGAAGGGCAGGTCGATGAGCACGGGGCCCGGGCGGCCCGAGCGCATGAGGTGGAAGGCCTGCTGGAACACCTGCGGCACCTGGCCGGGTTCACGCACGGTGACCGACCACTTGGTGACGGGCTTGGAGATCGACTCGATGTCGACCGCCTGGAAGTCTTCCTTGTACAGGCGGGCGCGCGGTGCCTGGCCGGTGATGCAAAGGATGGGAATGGAATCGGCCCAGGCCGAGTACAGGCCCGTGATCATGTCGGTGCCCGCCGGGCCCGAGGTGCCGATGCACACGCCGATGTTGCCGGCGATGGCACGGGTGTAGCCCTCGGCCATGTGCGAGGCGCCCTCGACGTGGCGCGCCAGAATGTGCGCGATGCTGCCGCGCTGGCGCATCGCCGAGTACAGCGGGTTGATTGCTGCGCCCGGCACGCCGAAGGCCTGCGTCACGCCTTCTTTTTCCATCACCAGAACTGCGGCCTGGACCGCTGTCATCTTTGCCATTGAAAGTCTCCTTGAGGTGGCCCCACTGTAGGAAGCGGGGCGCATTCCAAGAAGACGGCTGGGGACCATAAAACCTATTCCATGGCGGAATAAATGGCTACCATGGTCGCCGCCGGGCCGCCCCAAGGCGACCGGCCCCCCTCGGGGGGCAGCGATACACGAAGTGATGAGCGATGGGGGTAAGGAGTATTCATGGACCGACTACTGGCTATGGAAATGTTTGTGCGGGTCGTCGAGACCGGCAGCTTCTCGAAGGCGGCGCGCGAGTTCAACACCACGCAGCCCACCGTGACCAAGCAGGTCGCGGCCACGGAGGCGCGTCTCAAGGTGCGGCTGCTCAACCGCAACACGCGCGGCGTGAGCCTCACGGAACCGGGCGCGCTCTACTACGAGAAGTGCAAGACCATCGTGCGCGACGCGGAGGAGGCCGACAGCATCGTGCAGCTGCGGCAGAACCAGGCGCAAGGCCTGCTGCGCGTGGGCACGTCGGTGGCCTTCGGGCGGCGCGTGGTGGTGCCGCTGGCGCTGGAGTACATGCGCCGGCATCCGCAGGTGCAGCTCGACCTGAGTTTCGAGGACCGCTACGTCGACCTCATCGCGCAGGGCATCGACGTGGCGATCCGCATGGGCAAGCTCGCCGATTCGTCACTGGGCGCGCGCTACCTCGGCGCGAACCCGTGGGTCATGGTGGCGTCGCCGGCCTACCTGAAGAAGCACGGCACGCCCAAGCGTGCGCAAGACCTGAGCGCGCACGTGGCGCTGATCTACAGCAGCGTGGTGGGCGACGAGTTCTGGCGCATGCACACGCCGAAGGGCGATCCGGTGACGGTGCCTGTGTCTGGGCGCTTCCGTTCCAACAACCTGTCGGCTGTGTTGGCTGCGGCGCGTGATGGGCTGGGCATTGCGTTGATGCCGCGCTATGTGGCGAGCGAGTCGCTGGCGGCTGGCAAGGTGAACGCCGTCCTTGGGGACCATGCGCTGCCGGAGCAGGAGATTCACGCGGTGTTTCCTTCGCCGAAGTTGGTGCCGGGGAAGGTGTCGGGGTTCGTGGCGTTTTTGCAGGGGCGGTTTGACGAGGGGTGGTGGGAGGCCTGAGCGGCTTGTTCAGGGCGCGTGCTCAGGCCATCGGGTACTTCCCTCCGCGAATGTCCCCCGCCTTCGGCTCCGGCGGGCTCAACCCGTCGATGCAACACTTCAGCGACGAATCGAGGTGTTAATTGACGAAGAGCACAGGTCAGCGAGTTCATCCGTCGGCTGCGCAGCAGCGGGAGATATGGAATCGATGGAAGCAAGGCGAGCGGATCGCCGAGATC